>JBBTGK010000151.1:0-5523 GCA_038060635.1 Cyanobacteriota bacterium
TGAACTGACAAAAGAATGTCTGCACTTGTTATATGATTCATTTCTTCATATTCAAATAATTTAAAATCTATATCTTTTTTTCTAAACATACTCGAAGATAAATATCCTAAAAAACTTGTAAAATTCAATAATATTTTATTTATGCTTTCATTACTTTCTAAAATAGTGGTTTCATTAAAAACTTGTTTAAAATATTTTGTATAAGCTATTATTTTTTTTTCTGAATATTCATAAAAAGAGTTTATATTTGACATTGCTAGTTTTATATCTTCATTTTTATCTAAAAAACTAGCTAATTTTTCAAGAGCATTTTCTTCTAAAATAGCATAGTAAGGTAAAAATTTAATATAATCACCAGTTGAAAGTTCAAATAATTTTTTGTAATCTTGAATAAAATTAGTTTTATTTTGATTTTTTATATATTTTATATTAGAGTTTGAATCCAAATAAGGTTTTATAAGATTAAAATTAAAATTATCTCTATCAATAGAATCTAATATTATTATTTCATCTGCTTTTAATTTTTGATTCAATACACTTTCAAGACATGTTTTTAAACTTATTTTATTAGAACTTGCATATATTAGAACACTTATTTTATTATTCATGTAAAAATTTTAAATAAAAATATTATGAGATAGTTCATTTTACCACTTTTGTTTAAATCTGTCTTGAAGAAGATTATTAGATGTTTTTATAAAAATTGTATTAAAACGATATAACTTATATAGATATATATTTATTTAAATTAAAAAATATGTAATAATTTGGTTTGAATTTCTATTTTTGAAATCAGATTAAGAATTTTAAAAATCTCTATTCTTAATTATCAAAGGTATTTTAGATATAATGAAAAAAATTATTGATTATTTTATCCCTAATTCTTTAAGAGAAAATTTGCAAGATTATGAAAGAGCAAAGCTTCTTGTTAGTATTCTTTCCATAAATTTCATTGCAATCGTTTTTTCTATACCAACAATAATGTTTGGTAAATCATTTAGTTTGATAATGCTTATATCCATTATAATGTTTATATTTCTTTTAGCTTCTTTACTTTTTTCATTTAAAAGAGAAAAGCTTTCTTTTCTTACCGTTTCAAATATTATGCTTACTTGTAGCACTATTTTAATTAATATCTCATTATTTATGCCAGAGGCACAAGCAAATTCAAGCCAGTTTTTTGTATTAATGCCTTTACTTGCACTTTTATTATTAGGTTCAAAAAGAGCATTAGTTTGGCTTATACTTGTAAATATAAATAAAGTTATTTGTACTTTAATATTATTGCAAAACAGTAAAGTACTTGATCCTGTTGGTGAAATAGTAAATTTTATTATTTTTAGTTTCATAATCTTTTTTGTTTCAAAAGTTTTTGAATCTAGTAGAATTAAAATAGAGCTAGAACTTGAAAAAGAAAAATTATCTATAGAAAATAGAGTAAAAGATGCTATAAATGAAATTGAATTAAAAAATTCAGAAATTTTGATTTCTACTAAAAAAAGTGAAGAAATAAATGCTCAATTAGAATTAAAACAAAATGATATTCTTCTAGCTTTTCAAGAAGCTGAAAATTCTAGACAAGAATTAGAGAATAATAAACATGATTTAGAAGATCAAAAAAGAACTTTACAAACTAGTGTAGAGCAAATGCTTAATAAAATGGAAAAATTTGCTAAAGGTGATTTAACTGTAAATATTGACTCAGGAATTAATAAAAATAATACACAAGTAATTACTGAGTTATTTGATGGTTTTAATGATTCTGTTTTAAATATAAATAAACTTTTTAAGCTTTTAGTTAAAGCTATAACAGATGTTGAAGATTCTTCTTCAGATATTTCTTTATTAACCGAAGAGCTTTCTGCTGGAACAGAAGAGCAGTTAAGTCAAATAAGTCAAATATCATCTTTTGTAGAAGAATTTGCCCTAATATCAGAAAAAAATAATGAAACTATTTTAAAAACATCTGAAACCAGTCAACAAAATAAAAGTATTGCAAATTTAGGTGGAGAGTTAGTTCTTGAAACTGTTGATATGATGAATGATATATCTACTATTGTTAATGAAACCTTACAAAAAGTTTCAGCTTTAGGAAAATCAACCCAACAAATTAATGAAGTTTCATCTTTTATTAATGCTATTGCATCTCAAACAAATCTTTTAGCTTTAAATACTGCTATTGAGGCTGCTAGAGCAGGAGAGCATGGAAGAGGATTTAGTGTAATTGCAGATGAAGTAAGAAAATTAGCTGAAAAAACCTCTTTTTCTAGTACTGAAATTATGTCTATGATAAAAATTGTTCAAAATCAAACTAATGATTTAATAACTATAATGAATAAGGCAAATGATAAAGTTTTTAATGGTATTAAACTTGCAAATAGAGCTGGTGAAACTTTAGAAAAAATTGTTATTACTTCTGAAGACTTATTGAAATTGATTGATCATGTTTCTATGTCAAGTAAAGAACAAGCTAATACAAGCAAAGAAGTCGTAAAAAATATTTTAGAAATTGAATCTGTATCTAATAAAGCAGTTAATAATATCTTAAAAATATCTGATTCGGTTAATGATTTAAATAAATTATCTACAACTCTAAAAGATATATCAAATAATTTTAAGACAGAATAATAAGTAAAAAGTAAATAGTGATGAGTAATAAGTTTAGATTTAGAATTTAATTATCTTCTTACTTCTTACTTTTAACTTCTTACTATTTAATTTGTTTTTTTAGGTTCATTACTAGGTGTATTACCTTGTTTTTCATTTAAATGATTCAAAAAATCTTTACCTACTATAACTGTATAGTCAGTTGATATATCACCTGTACTACTATGTAGAACATCTAAGTTTTTCAAACCCAATTCATTTTTTAAAAATGGAACAGCTTTATTTTTACCAGTTTGAAGAATAACTTGTGTTATTTTTGTATCTGTATTATCAGCTTGTTCTACAGTCCAAACAACCCATCCTTGATCTCTTAATAATCTAGCTGCTTTTGCACCTAAACCAGATTCATTTGTTCCATTTAAAACAGTTAATTTTATATTTCTTTTCTCATCAAGAGATAAATCTTTATTTGGTAATGGATCTGGAGATTGTGTTGCATTTGGATCAGGTATATTTAATTGAGAGTCTGGGAATAAACCTTTTACAGCATCTTTTATTTGATAATCTTCAGAAACCCAATAACTTCCACCATCAATAGTAGCAAATCGACCTGGTAACATAAGCATTTTTATATCAGTTCTTTTTAATTTTCTTAAAAAATTTGCTATTTTTAATAATTCGCCATTTGAAAAATCTGAAATAACATTTTTTTGTGCTATTTCAACTAGTTCAGGTAATTTTAACATAATAGCTGGGTTTAATAATTTTCTGGTTAAAGCATCTACAAATTTTTGTTGTCTTTGAACTCTACCAATATCACCAAGTTCATCGTGTCTAAATCTTAAATATTGATGAGCCATTCTTCCGTTTAAATGATGTTGTCCCTTTGGTAAATTTATAAATAATTTTGCTGTCCAATCTTTATAATTCATATCT
The DNA here is from genome assembly GCA_038060635.1 of Cyanobacteriota bacterium. GTDB lineage: Bacteria > Cyanobacteriota > Sericytochromatia > UBA7694 > JACMQJ01 > JBBTGK01. The sequence continues at coordinate 3,544 of JBBTGK010000151.1, forward strand.
TTATCAATAAAAATATCAATTCCACCTAATGCATCAATTATATTAACCAAACCATCAACCTTTAATATTACATAATGTTGTATAGGTACTCCTGTAAAGTTTGCTACAGTTTTTCTAGCTAATTTTTCTCCTCCATAAGCAAACGCTGCATTTATTTTATCAGTTTCATTTTTTTCAGGAATTGTAACTCTTGTATCTCTAGGAATTGATAATGCTGTTACTTTTTTTTCTATAGGATCTATTCTGGTCAAAATCATACTATCAGAACGAGTTGGAATAGATTCATCTTTTTTACCCTTTGAGGTATAACCAACATCGCTTCCTAAAAAAAGTAAGGTTACAGGCTCTGACATTGGTGTCATTGCATCAAATATTCCACCCATAAAACTTTGTTGCTCTGTTTCTCCTACCTTATTTCCATTTGGATTTGGTTTATTAAGAACATCAATTGTTTTTACAATTGTAGATGCAAGCATTCCAAGCGTAACGGAGCTTACTATTAAAAAAGTAGCAATAACTATCCTAAATAACTTTTTAGAGTTACTCTTTTTACTTACTTTTGAATTTTTAGACCCCATTAAAACATCCTAAAACAATATTCATAACAAAAAAACTTTAAATAATATAGAAAGTATATAAATAAAATAATAAAAAAGATATTTTATTACCCAATTTTTAACATAACTTACTTATGTTATCTATGATTATATTTATACAATTAAAAATTTATTAAAACAAATTCCTCTTTTTCATTATATAGATTACTTTTGAATAAGAGGAATAAATTAAAAAACTATAACATATCTTGAACAGCTTCTTTTTCTTCAAGTAATTCTTTTAAAGTTACAGCTATTTTTTCTTTTGAAAATTCATTTAATTCAATTCCTTGAACTATTTCCCAACTATTTCCATCAGATTTTATTGGAAATCCAAAAATCATTCCTGCTGGTATTCCATAACTTCCATCAGATTCAACTGCTACAGAAAAATATTCTCCTTCTGGTGTTACATTAACTATGTTTTTAACTGTTTCAATTGCTGCATTTGCTGCTGATGCTGCTGATGATAAGCCTCTAGCTTTTATGATTGCTGCACCTCTTTGTTGAACAGTTGTTAAAAAACCACCTTTTAACCATTCATGGTCAGTTATAACTTCAGTTGCTGGTTTCCCATTGATTGTTGCATTAAAAAAGTCTGGATATTGAGTTGCTGAATGGTTTCCCCAAATAGCTACATTTTTAACATCAGTTGTTTGAACACCAGCTTTTTCAGCTAATTGACTATAAGCTCTTCTTTGATCTAACATTGTCATAGCAAAAAAGTTTTTTGGGTTTAATCTTTTACAAGAACTTTTTGCAATTAAAGAGTTTGTATTACAAGGGTTTCCTACAACAAGAACTTTACAGTTTTCGTTAGCTACTTTATCAAGAGCTTTTCCTTGACCAACAAAAATATTTCCATTTATTTTTAATAAATCGCCTCTTTCCATACCTGCTTTTCTTGGTGCTGCACCAACTAATAAAGCCCAGTCAATATCTTTAAAAGCAACTTCAGGATCTGATGTGGTTGTAATCTCTTTTAAAAGAGGGAATGCACAATCTTCTAATTCCATTTTAACTCCAGCTAGTGCTGGTAATGCAGGTTCTACTTCAAGAAGACTTAAATGAACTTCTGTATCTTTTCCTAACATTTCTCCAGACGCAATTCTAAAAAGAAGTGAATATCCTATTTGTCCAGCAGCTCCTGTAACAGCCACTTTAACTATTTTTTTAGCCATAATTACCTCAACAAAAAAAATTATTTAAAACTATAGAATTATATCACGCAACAATTTACAAGAGTACTCTTATAATATTTATTTATTGAATAAAAGAATTCATAGCATTGTTAAGTGCTAACGCAAAATATATTAGAGCATCACAAAAACTTGTTTGGATAGCCATACAGCAGGAGCCTTACAAGTTTTTGTTTAGTTTCATT
>JBBTGK010000152.1:0-11630 GCA_038060635.1 Cyanobacteriota bacterium
GATAAAAATAAATTTGCCAGTCCTGTAATTTCAGGAACAGAAGGCAAAGGAGGAGAGCTTTTTGGAAAAGAAGAGGGTTTGCCAGGAAATATTTATGCACCAAATATAACTCCAGACCACTTAGGTTCTTGGACTGATGGAGAACTTTTTAGAGCAATTACATCTGGCGTTAGTAAAGATAACACGTCTCTTTTTCCTTTGATGCCCTATAATAACTTTGGAAAAATGGATAAGGAAGATATTCTTTCTATCATTTCATATATAAGAACATTAAAACCTATAAAAAATGAGATTCCTAAAAGAGAGTTAGATTTCCCATTAAATTTTATTGTTAATTCAATGCCTCAAAATCCAAATTTCCAAACAATACCTAAAAAATCTGATAGTATAAATTATGGAAAATATCTTGTTAATGCAGCATCTTGTTTTACTTGTCATACACAAATGAATAAGGGCGAACCTATAAAAGATATGGATTTTGCAGGAGGAGAAAAGTTTAAAATAAAAAATTACGGAACTATTTTTTCCTCAAATATAAGCAGTGATAAGGAAACAGGAATAGGAAATTGGACTAAAGAATCTTTTATCAAACGTTTTAAAGATTACTCGCCTAAAAATATAAAAAATAATGAATTTCAAACAGTAATGCCTTGGTATAATTATACTGAAATGCCTGAAGACGAAATTGGAGCTATATATGATTATTTAAAAACTACTAAACCAATAAAAAATTTAATTGAAAATAGGTTTATAAGTGAGAAAAAATAAGTTTAAGATTAATCAAACCTATTTTTATTAATAATACTAATTTCAACTTTAATTACAAAGTGATAATAAAAAGCTTTTTTTAAGGTAAAATTAACTAAAGTATAAGTTTTTAAGAATTACTCTTCATAGAAAAGAAATGATTCACTTAGGTTTAATATCATCTAATTGTATAAAATTGGTTACTTTTCAATAATAGTAATTTTAATGCAAGTAAAAATATTTTAAAAATTAAAATAATTTAGGAACGGTAAAAATAGATGAAATTTGCAATAGTTATGACAGGTGGGGTATGCAAAGGTGCATTTCAAGCTGGTGCATTAAGAGCTTTTGCTGAATTTAATTTAAAACCATCTGTTGTGGTTGGAACATCTGCTGGTGCAATAAATGCAGGATTACTAACAAATTTGATAGTTCAAGATAACTTTGTATCAAATAAAATAGAAGAAAATTTAACCAGACCATGGATAAGTGAAATGAATTTCTCTAACCTTTGGGGTAAAGCCGAAGAAGGTAAAAAAGATTCTATAAGAAATATCTTTTCAGACGTAAATACTAACCCTTTTTTATTAATTAAAAGGCTTGCAAATCTTCAAACAGATGTTTGGAATAAAGTTAGACAACTTATTGCGATGTCTTTTTTATCTGTTTTTAATAGAAGCGTACTTACTCAATATTTAGATAGAACATTAAAAACACCAAAAGAAATTAAGGCAAATGTTATTTGTGCAATATCTGTAACAGATTTATTTGGTCATTCTGAAATAATTAATGGTAAACTTTTCAATAATTATTCTGATTTTATTATTTTTGATTTTAAAAAAGATGAGCAAAATATAGAAAAAAAGTTTGATTTTTTTAGAGAGTCAATAGCCGCTTCATCTGGTTTTCCTGGTATGTTTCAACCTTCAGAATTAGATGTTAAAGGAAATGGAGAAAAAAGACTTTATGTTGATGGTGGAATTACCAAAAATGCACCTTTTGGTAGAGCCGTAAAATTAGATCCTGAAATAGAATATATTTTTGTAATTTCAACTTCTCCTGTAACAAAACCTCTTTCTAATGAAATAAATGATTTTGCAAGTGTATCTGGTCAAGTTTATGAAATAGTAATTACAAAAGATATTGTAAATGATTATAGAAAAGTTACTCAAATAAACCAAAAAGTTCAACTTTTACATAAAATAATAGAAAAAGATGAAAATGGAATTGTTCTTGATAATGAAAAAAATCATGATTTATGTAAATTAGCTGGTTTTAAAAGTGTTAAAGATTTTTTATCAAAAAGATGTGTAGAAGTTATTTTTATAGAACCTAGTCATCCCCTTGAAGGAGACCCTTTTGCTGGTTTTTATAAAAAAGAAAGACGTTATTTAATGGAATCTTATATCAAACATGGTTACGATATGGGTAAAAAAGTTTTGACTGAGTTTATGAAAAATACGGCTGAATCTAGCGTACAAGAAAAAAGTAGCTAGAAATTTATCCAAATCTTAACCTTTAATTTACTGTAGCTTAAGAAAGAAAAAATTAAAAAAATCTATGATATAATTATGTTATAGGTTTTTAGGAATGAAGGTTTATGAGTACAATAAATAGTAGTAATCCAGTATCATTGATTTCTCCAGATCAATTATTCGGTAATGCAAATACTAAACCTGCAAATAGTGTTCCTGCAACCAATAATAATGTTTCTGGTTTGGGAACTGATAATGTAAATATCAGCGTAATTCCAAGTAATTATCCTCAAGTAGGAAATACTGTTCCTGCAAATATTTTTCCTACACAAACCAATACTAATACTCAAACCAATACTGGAATAATACCTAAACAAACAGAAGACCCTGGAATAAGGCCAATGTCTCCAACAACAGGTGCAAAATTAAAACCTATATCAATGGCTGAAGCTCAATGGGCTGTTAAATTTGAAGAAAAAGTTAAAAAAGGTGTTCAACCTACAGCTCAAGAAACAGCTAAATATCAAGATATTGTTGTAAGATTTAAAGCTAATCCTAAAGTTGATTCTTCAATATTAGATCTTCTTGCTGCTCAATCAAGTAGTTTAGGTGCACAAGTTGCTAGTACTAGATACGGTAAAGATGTAGCCGCATTTTTTAAACCACCAGTACAACCAGCTCCGATTGCAGGAGATATAACAGCCGCTGAAACAGGAGCCGTATCTGGTGCAGCAAGCCGTTTGAAAGGCTTAGGAGGAACTTTACTTAAAGGTTCTGGACTTGGTGCAATTGTAGCTGGTGGTTTCTCTTTAATAACAAATGGAATAATGGTTATGCAAGGTAAAAAAGAATGGTCTGATGTAGGTGGAACAATTGCTGCAGATACAGCAAATGGAGCTGTTAGTGGTCTTACAGGTACTCTTGCCGCAGGTGGTGCAACTCTTTTAGCCGCTTCTTTGGGAGCAACTGGTTTAGTTTCTGGTCTTATTGTAGGTATCGGTGCAATGGGTGGAGCTTGGCTTGGAGATAAACTTTTCAGAGGAACTGGAATGTATGACAAATTAAAAGAAAAAGTTGATTCTTTTTTTCAACCAAAACCACAACCTAATGCTTTTTAATTAAATAGTTTAAAATGAAAAAATTAATATTAGCCTCTATTTTATCTTTTGTAACACTTTTGAGCTGTTCGATAAAAGATAATACTAATTCTTTAGAATTAACACAAAATTTAGATTATGAGAGTCTATCTTACAATGAAATAGGTGGAAAAAGTTATGAGAGTTTTAAAATAGCTCCTAAAATTCCAAAATCTAAAGAAGAAAGAAAAGCTGTAAAAGTTACTTATCTTATGACCGATGATGAAGCTCATCAAAGTCCTTGGTCTGGTAAAATGTTACTTTTTATGGATGATTTACCTCAAAAAAATGTTCATAATATAGTTTTTAGAGATGGTGGAAAATTAGATGATTCATCTATTCATTATTTAACCGCTGGAAAAGATCCATTAAAAGTTGAATCACCTTCTAGTTTTTTAAATGATAATATAAAAGAAGTTCAATCTAATAATCCTAGAGTTTTTTCTAGAATTTTAGAATGGGCTTTTGATAATTTCCCTGCTAAAAAAAGATACCTTCAAATTTATACACATGGTGGTGGTGTTTTTGGTATAGGAATGGATGCAAACCAAACTGATTTAACTGGTAAAAAACTTCCTAATGAAGAATTAGTTACAATGATAACACCTCAAAAATTTGCCGAAGGTTTAAAACAATCTTTAAAAGGTAGAAAACTTGATATGATTTATTTTAGAGCTTGTTTAATGGGAAATGTTGAAGCACTTTATGAATTAAGAGGTATTGTTGATTATGCGTTAGCTTCTGAAGATGTTTCTTATTCTAAAGAAAATTCTAACCTTACTATGACAAAGCTTTTTGATGATTTAGCTAGTAAAGAAACAGAACCAAAAGAATTATCTTATCAAATGGCTATACAAGCTCACGGTAAAACAGGTGCTAAAGATGGTTATACAACTTTTGCAGCTATTGATATAAATAAAATGGATGAGTTAAAATCAGCTATTAATGTTTTGTCTCTTTCTTTGATTTCAGGATTAAAAACTGAGAAAGATGCAATTTTATCTGCTTATGATGCTGTTCCTACAATACAAGGTGAAGATGTCGCTGAAAAAAGTAGTGAAAATATGAGAGATCTTTGGAGATTTACAGCTGAATTAGATAAAAAAGTACAATCTAAATCTATAAAAGATGCTGTTCAACAAGTTAGAAACGCGCAGAAAAAAGCTATGATTCATGAAAAAGATTCTTTTGGTAGTTCTGCAAATGGATTATCTATTTTTATGCCTTTCAGAGAAAATTTAAAACCAGATCAAGGTATGTATAAATTTTTGAATAATGGATATTTAAATAGACGTTTTGCTAAAGATTCTGCATGGACTAAGTTTTTACAACAAATTCCTAGTAAATAAATTTTTTGTCTAAAAATATGTTATGTAAAATTTATAATAAAAATACTAAGAATTTAAACTACGGATTTAGACACATTAAACGGATAAGCTACATATTTTATAATAATAATTTGTAGTTAATTTGTGTAATCTGTTTAATCTGTAGTTTAAATATTCTTTACATATTATAGGAGGAAATAAATTAAAATGTCTAATTTTATTCAAGAAGAGCCTATTTTAGAAAATCAATATACTAATGATAGGACTTTGAAATCTTTTATAAAAAGATTTATTCCTAATGAATATATTTCAGAAATTGAAAAAGATTTAGAAAATTTGGGTAATAGAGTTGTTACTGATATTTTATCTATGTCTCAATCTGCTGAAAAAAATTTACCAGAACTTGTTCAATATTCGCCTTGGGGAAAAAGAATTGATGAAATAATAACATCTCAAGGTTGGAAAGATTTAGATAAAGTATCCTCTGAAGAAGGACTTATTTCTATTGGATATAAAAGAAAATATCAAGAATTTTCAAGAATTTATCAATTTGCAAAGCTTTATCTTTTTACTCCTTCTTCTGCTATTTATACATGCCCTCTTGCAATGACTGATGGTGCTGCAAAACTAATAGAAATTCATGGTGATGATTTTTTGAAAAATCGTGCCTACAAATTTTTAACTTCTACTGATCCAAAAACTTTTTGGACTTCTGGTCAGTGGATGACCGAAAAAACAGGTGGATCTGATGTTGGTAAAACTGAAACCATAGCAAAGTTTGAACATAGTGAATATAAATTATATGGTGATAAATGGTTTACTTCTGCAACCACTTCTCAAATGGCTTTTACTTTAGCAAGAATAGTTGATGCAAATGGCAATTTAATTAAAGGAAGCAGAGGGCTTAGTTTATTTTATGTTGAAACCAGAGATGAAAATGGAAATTTGAACAATATCTCAATTAATAGACTAAAAGATAAATTAGGTACAAAATCATTACCTACAGCAGAATTAACTCTTAATGGAACCAAAGCTCTTTTAGTAGGAACAATAGGCGATGGTGTAAAAAATATCTCTGCCCTTTTTAATGTAACTAGAATATATAACTCCATAACATCAGTTTCTTTTATGAGAAGAGGAATTAATTTATCAAAAGATTATGCAAAAAAAAGATCTGCTTTTGGAAAATTATTATCAGAACAAAAACTTCATGTTAATACATTAGCCGATTTAGAAATTGAATATCAATCCGCTTTTCATAGTGTTTTTTATACAGTTTCTTTGTTAGGAAAAGAAGAGTGTGGAAAAGCAACAAAAGATGAAATATCTTGTTTAAGAATACTTACCCCTCTTATAAAACTTTATACAGCAAAACAATCAATAAATGTTTCTAGTGAAGTCTTAGAATCTTTTGGTGGAGCTGGATATGTTGAAGATACGGGTTTACCTAAATTGCTAAGAGATTCCCAAGTTTTAGCTATTTGGGAAGGAACAACAAATGTTTTAAGTTTGGATGTTTTAAGATCTATACAAAAAGAAGCAACTTTAGAACCTTTATTAAATAATATTTATAATAGATTAGAAAAAATAACTAATTCAAAATTATTAGATGATAAAAATAAAGTTATTACTTCTTTTTTAAATATAAAAGAATATCTTAAAAAAGCTTCAGCAGAAAACTCTGATTTTTGGGAAGCATCTGCAAGAAGTTTTGCATATTCATTAATAAAAACTTTTTCAGCATCACTTTTATTAGATCATGCTCAATGGTCTTTGGAAAATAATAATGATGATTTTTTTCTTACAATCTCAAAAAGATTTTGTAATCAAGAGCTTTCACCATTAATTTATCCTAATAAAGAATATATTGATGATTCTTTATCTATTTTTAATTTTTAGTGTTTATCTATTACCAAGTTGGATTTGAATCAATTAAACGTTCCAATTCTTCTACAGGTAGTGCTTTTGAAAAAAAGAAGCCTTGACCATATTCACAATTTAACTCTCTTAGTTTTCTTAATTGTACTTCTGTTTCTATACCTTCTGAGGTTGTTTTCATATTTAGGTTTTTTGCTAATGAAATTATAGTTTTTATTATTTCAAAATTTTCTTCACTTGAGTCTATTCTTGAAACAAAAGATCTATCTATTTTTAATGTATTAACAGGAAATCTATGTAAATAACTTAAAGATGAGTATCCTGTACCAAAATCATCAATTTGTAGTTGTAAACCTAATTCTCTTAATTTATGAAGCATCATTTTAGCTTTTTCAGTGTTATCCATTATAGAGCTTTCAGTTATTTCTAATCTTATTTGATTAGGATTTATTTCAGTTTGATTTATAATTTCAAAAATATGATTAACTAAATTAGGATGTGAAAACTGTCTGCCTGAAATATTTATATTAACTGTAAAAGTAAAATTATTATTAAACTTTTCATTCCATATTTTTATTTGATTACAAGCTTCTTTAAAAACCCATCTTCCTATTTTTATTATGTACCCAGAATCTTCTGCAATCGGTATAAAAAGAGATGACGGGATTAAGCCTTTTTTCTTATGAAACCATCTTAATAAAGCTTCAAAACCTGTTATTTTACCTGTTTCTAAAGATATTATAGGTTGGTAATATAAAACCAATTCATTTTTTTCTATGGCATATCTTAAATCTGTTTCTATTTGAAATATTTCCATTGTATTTATTTTCATACTAGATTCAAAAACTTCATATCTTGCTCTTCCCAAAGCTTTTGCTCTATACATTGCAATATCAGAAGATCTTAATATCTCTTCAGATTGTTCATTTCCAGAAAAACTTGAATATAATCCAATACTTACAGTTGAAAATACTTCTTTATTATTTATAATAAATGGATTTCTAAATTCTTTTTGGATTTTTTGAGCTAAATTTATAGATTCATCTTTATCTTGAATATTTTCTACTAGAATTGCGAATTCATCACCACCTAGTCTAGCTAGAGTAGATTCTTCATTTAGTAAAGAATTTATTCTTTTTGAAAACTCCATTAAAAAAATATTACCAAAATTATGCCCTAAATTATCATTTATTACTTTAAATCTATCTATATCTATATAAAGAACTGAAAAAAGAGCTTCCTTTTTCTTTTTTATATTAATAATAGCTTTTTCTATTTTTTCTAAAAATAAAGCTCGATTAGGCAATCCTGTTAATAAATCATGCGAAACGGTTTTTAGAAGTTTATCTAATTCATTTTGATTTTCTTTATGTTTTTGTATATTAGTTTGAGATCCACCTATTCTATATATTTTTCCAGATTTATCTCTAACTACAGAGGCTTTACAAAGCATCCAAATATATTTGCCTTCAACATTTTTTATTCTGTATTCACATTCAAAATAATCATTATCTTCATTGATTGTTTTATTAATCATCTCTTTAAGATTTGTTATATCTTCATCATGAACTCTTGAAAACCATTCATCTGTTACATCAGTCATTTCAGAATCTTTATAACCAATCATTTTTTTCCATAAAGCTGAAAATTGAATTTTACCTGTTATTAGGTTTAAATCCCAAAAACCATCATTACTACCTTTTATTGTCAAATTATATTTATCTTGAGTATCTTTTAGAGCTTTTTCTGTTTTTCTTAAATCAGTTACATCAACTACAAAAACCCTAGTTCCAATATTTTTTGTTTTTTCATCCATTATTTTGGTAGAGTGAATTACAGAGTTGAATGTAGATCCATCTTTTCTTTTTGATAAATACTCTGTTAAACCTATTTTTTCACCTGAAATAACTTTTTTAAAATCATCTAACATTTTTTCTTTGTAATTATCATCTATTATATTAAAAAACTTTATTCCTTTATTAAAATCTTTGGTAGAAAAACCATAAACTTTGAAGGTAAAACTATTCGCAAAAGTAATTAATCCTTGATTATCAGTTTCAAAAACTGCTTGAGGTAAAGAATCAAGTAAATTACCATATTTTTTTGCTAAAACTTTATATTTTTTCTCACTTTTTAAAACTTCTTCTTCATTTCTTTTTCTTTGTATTTCTGCACTAGCTCTTTGAGACATAAATTTTAAAATTTGCTTATAAATTTTATTTTCTTTCATAGGTGAATCATTCATAACACCCATGTGTCCTATTACATTTTTTTTAGAATCAAAAATAGGAACAGCCATATAGCTTTTTAGATTATTTCTTTTTAATAATTCATCACTTGGGAAAAGTTCTTGAATATTATCTTTATAAAAAATTAAATTACCATCTTTTATTTTTTCAGAAGGCGTATTTTTCATATTGTAGTTTTTAAATACATTAAATCCATCAACTTCCCATGCAGATATAACACGGACGGTATTTTTCTTTAAATTTGGATAATCACAAACAAAGGCAAATTTTACATTTAATAAATTAGCTAATGATTTAACTAATGATTTAAAAAATTCATCTCCTACAGAAGAAGTTGTATTATCAACTATAGAATCTATTATTTTTTTAGATTGTTCTTTATCTGTTATATCAATAAAATTATATATGTAACCAAAAACTGATAATTTTTGATCAATAATTTCTGAAACTGACATATTTAATAATAATTCTTTATTTTGTGCTAAAGAAAGATAGTTACCACGATAAATTTTTGTATTTGTAACATCAACAAGTTCTTTATCAGAAGAAGAGTTTTTATATAATATTATAATATCTTCTATTTTTTTTAATAATACATCTTCTTTTTTTATATTAAACAAATATTCAGCCGATTTATTTATGAAAGTAATTCTATTTTCAATATTAGTAGTTATTATGCTATCACTAATACTATTCATTGTTTGATATAAAAAATCTTCATTATCTCTAACTTTTTTTTCAAGATTATGTTTATAAATAGCTAATTCTATATTTATTTGGAGATCTTTTGTTTCAAATGGTTTAAAAATATATCCTGCGGGGTTTAATAAATTAGCTCTATCAATAATTTCTTTGTCTTTGTATGCAGTTATAAATATTATAGGGATATCAAAATTATCTTTTATTTTTTCAGCAACATCTATTCCTGTAATATGACCTTTTAACATAATGTCAAGAAGAACCATATCAGGTTTTAGTTCATATAACTTTTTTATTGCATCTTCACCTGTATGTGAGATGGCACATACATTATAGCCAAAAGATTTTACACTAAATTCAATATCCTTTGCTACTATGGATTCATCCTCGACGATGAGTATATTAGTCATAGTTCTCCGAAAATTAAATAAATAAAATCTAACAAAAAAGACACCTTAGGATTATCATAAGTTAACTAATCAAAATAATCTAACTCATAATACCATAAAGATTTTTGGGTATATTCAATTTTTACAAATAGTAAATATAATTAAGGTTAGTACAAAAATATTTCTAAATTTATTAAGAAGTAAAAAGTAAGAAGTGATGAGTAATCAGAAAAGACAATATATTCTTAATCTTTTCACTTTTCACTTTTTACTTATCACTTCTTATGATCTATCAAAAATCTCTTTTGCTATTATAATTCTTTGAATTTGGCTTGTTCCTTCATATATTTGGAATATTTTTGCATCTCTCATTAATTTTTCTACAGGATATTCTTGACTATAACCATATCCTCCAAATATTTGAACTGCATCAGTTGCAACTCTCATTGCTGTATCGGCTGCAAAGCATTTTGACATAGCTGCTTCTTTTGTATTTTTAAGTCCTTGATCTATTTTCCATGCAGCTTGCCAAACAAGTAATCTTGCTGCTTCAATATCTTTTGCCATATCAGCAATCATAAAACTAATTGCTTGATGTTTTGCAATAGGAACACCAAAAGTAGTTCTTTCTTTTGAATATTTTATAGCATGTTCCATAGCTGATTTTGCTAAACCAACCGCTGCCGAAGATATTATTGGTCTAGTATGATCAAAAGCTTTCATTGCTATTTTAAAACCATCACCTTCTTTTCCTAAAAGATATTTTGCAGGAATTTTTACATCAGTAAAAGTAACACCTCTGGTATCTGAACATCTTTGTCCCATATTCATTTCTTTTTTACCAACTTCGATTCCTTGAAGATTTTTAGGAACTATAAACGCAGACATTCCTCTGTGTGCTTTTTCTTTATCTGTATATGCAAGAACAAAATACCAATTAGCAACACTTGCATTTGTAATCCACATTTTACTACCGTTGATAATATATTCATCACCAACTTTTACTGCTTTAGTTTTTGCACCAGAAACATCTGAACCTGCTCCAGGTTCTGTAACACAATAAGCTGCCATCATTAATTCTTCTGTCATTGGTTGTAAAAACTCTTTCTTTTGTTCATCTGTTGCAGCAAGTATTAATGGAGCTTGAGCTAATCCATTTGCTTCAATCGCAGTTCCTATTCCTGTGCAACCAAAAGCAATTTCTTCTGCAATTAAAGCTGCATCAAAACAACCTAAACCTAAACCACCAAATTGTTCAGGAATATTGGTATTCATTAAACCAACTTCCCAAGCTTTTTTTAAAACTTCCCAAGGGTATTCAGCTGTTTCATCATGATGTTTAGATTTTGTAGCAATTTCTTTTTTGCTAAAATCATGTGCTAAATCTTTTAATTGTTTTTGTTCATCACTAAGTCCAAAACTTACCATGATTAATTATTCCTTTATATATTCCAAAAATTCGATTCTATTACCAAAAGGATCTCTAAAAGAGAATCTTTCTTGATTTGGTATTTTTATTTCTTCTTTTATTTCTATTTTATTAGCAATTAGATACTCTTTAACTTTTTCTAAGTTTTCTACTTCAAAGGCTGGGTGTGCTTTTGATTTATTTTCAAAATTTTCTACTCCAATATGAAGTTGAATATTATTTAATTGAAACCATAAACCACCATTTTTTTTTAATTCAAGAGGTTTTTCAACTTCATTAAAACCTAAAACATTAGAATAA
>JBBTGK010000153.1:0-7747 GCA_038060635.1 Cyanobacteriota bacterium
TTCTCTTTTCACAGCTTCGGCTACTTTTGCTGGTCTATTATTTGTTCCCATAAAATTACCCCTTATTAAAAACAAAAATCATTAGGATCATTAAACAAAGGATTTGATGAATCAAATCCCTGCAATTAATATTACGTAAAGACATTCTATAAAACATCTCTACACTTGAATACTAAATCCTTATTAAATATTCTATCTCTTTTTCTCTTGAGTAACATGAACTTCAAAAATATCATTTTGTTGTAGTGCATTAAATTTATCTAAAGAGATACCACATTCAAAACCAGTAAGAACTTCTTTTACATCATCTTTGAAACGTTTTAAGGCATCTATTTTACCTTTATGGATAATAGCACCATTTCTAAATACATAAATATTAGAATTTCTTGTTATCTTACCTTCTAATACATAACAACCAGAGATAATATTTTTACCAATGTTAAATAAAGCTCTTACTTCAACTTTACCAATTATTACATCTTCATATTCTGGTTCTAACATACCTTCAAGAGCTTTTTGAACATCTTCAATAACTCTATAGATGATATTATAATGTCTTATATCTATTCCTTCTTTTTCAGCTAAATCTCTTGTTTTTCCATCAGCTTTTACGTTGAAGGCAATAACAATAGCTTTAGATGCGGTTGCTAAGGTTACATCATGTTCTGTAACATCTCCAACTGCACAATGAATAACTCTGAGTTTTATATCTTCAACAACAAGTTTAGATAGAGATTGTTCAAGAGCTTCGGTAGAACCTTGAGCATCAGCTTTTATTACAATATTAAGCTCTTTTGCTTTTCCTTGAGCAATTTGTTCAGAAATAGATTCCAAATTAAGTGTTCTTGTTGGTGCAGCAGCTCTCTCTTTTTCTTCAAAAAGAGCTTTTTCAGCAAGATCTCTTGCAACTTTATCACTTTCAACTACTCTAAATAACTCTCCAGCTGTAGGAACAGAAGAGTATCCAATAACTTGTACTGGAGATGATGGGCCAGCCTCTTTTATGTTACTACCAAGATAATTGTACATAGCTCTTACTTTACCGTAAACACTACCAACAACGAAATTATCACCAATTTTAAGTGTTCCAGCTTGTATAAGAACAGTAGCAACAGGACCTTTACCTTTATCTAATTTTGCTTCTATTATTACACCCTGAGCAGATTTATTTGGATTAGATTTAATATCTTGTAAGTCAGCGGTTAATAATACCATATCTAACAAATCATCAATACCCATTTTAGCTCTTGCAGATACAGGAACCATAACAGTTGAACCACCCCAATCTTCAGGTACAAGGTCATATTCAGCTAATTGTTGTTTTACTTTATCTGGATTAGAATCAGCTTTATCAATTTTATTTATAGCTACTATTATTGGAACTGATGCAGCTTTAGCATGATTTAAAGCTTCTATTGTTTGAGGCATTACACCATCATCAGCAGCAACAACTAGAATAGCGATATCAGTAGCTTTTGCTCCTCTTGCTCTTAAAGCTGTAAACGCTTCATGACCAGGAGTATCTAAGAAAGTAATAGATCTTCCTTGTACATTTACTTGATACGCTCCGATATGTTGTGTAATTCCACCAGCTTCTGTGTCAGTTACTTTTGTTTTTCTTATACAATCAAGTAAAGATGTTTTACCATGGTCAACGTGTCCCATAATTGTAACAACAGGAGGTCTGGTAACTAATTTAGATTCATCTTGAGACATTTCTTCAAGTTTCATTTCTAACATTTCGTCTTCTTTAGAAGTATCTTCTAAAATAGTAAACCCTTTTTCTAAAACTATTTTTGTAATAAGTTCTTTATCAAGGGCTTGGTTTACTGTTACCATAATGCCTTTCATAAAGAGTTCTTTAATAATTTCAGTTTCTTTTAATCTTAATTTATCAGCAATATCTTTTACATTCATTCCATCATGAATTTGAATTTCTTTGCTTATATTTTCATCAACAATCTCTTCGATTTTTCTGTCCTCTTTTCTCTTTTTTCTACCTACAAAAGTTTTAGCGAGTAGTTTTTCTTCTTCTCTTGCCTTTTTATCATCTTTACCTTTTTTATCATCCTTACCGCCACCTTTTTTAGCATTTTTATATTTATCTGCTGTAGAAACTGGTGCAGGTGCTTGGGTTGTAGGAGTTGTTGTAGTTGGTAAAGCTGGTTTATTTCCATCAAATCTACGGTTATCTCTAAAATCTCTGGAATCATTATTTCTTGGTTGATAGTTACTTTTTCTATCATCAAGTTTTTTCTCTTCTTTGATTTCTTTAGGAGGTTCATTAGAACCTAATTCTTTAATTTTTTTCTTGTATGGATCTAAACCTTCAATAGGCGGTTTTGTTTTTCTTATTTTTTCTGGTTTAAGAGCTTCATTTTTTAAAGGATTTGAGTCCTTATTCCTTGATAAAAAAGTTTTCTTAACTCCTTCTTTAGAAGAAGACTTAGCAGAAAAACTACTTATTTTAATACTTATTTTTTCTTTAGTTGCCAATGCAACAGATCTTTTTTCTTGATTAACTTCTTCTTTTATAGGGGTTAAAATCAAAGTGTTCTCTTCCTTAATCTCATCTTTATCAACTTTTGGTTTTTTATTAGCTAAAACTTGTTTTTCTGATTGAACATCAATTTCTTTATTTTCTGGATTTGAAATTGTTTTTTTCTTAGGTTTTTCTATTGTTTTTACATTTTCTAATGACTCTTCTGTTTTCTTCTCTTTTTTTTCTAAAGGTTTTTCAACAGGTTTTTCAACAGATTTTTCTACTGTCTTTTCTACAATTTTTATAGCTTTAGGTTTATTTTCAGATGTTGATCTAGATCTAGAATCTGATTTGTCTTTTTTAACTGAGTTTTTTAAAGAATCTGTGTTTTTTTCAATAAGAGAAACTACTTCAGAATCTAAATTATTAGAGTGAGTTAATTTTCCACCATCTTTATTTGTTATACCATTAGAATATAAAAAATCTATGATAATCTTATTTTCAACACCTATTTCTTTAGCTATATCGTTTAATCTTTTTTTTGTCATTAGTTACATTTTCCTTCTAAATTACTAAGAAGTTTTCAAGACTTCTTCCAAAAAAAACCAAATGTCTTCAGTAATTTTTATTTTTCCCTTAAAGCTCTTTTCAAACTTTTTTTTATTCTTCGCAATATCTATGCAATCTTTTTTATAACATAAATATGCACTTCTACCATCCAAATAAACTTTTGGATTAATATATAATTTACCACAATTAAATTTAATTTTTATAAGTTCTTTACTATTATATATTTTATAACAACCTATACAAAGTCTAAAACATTCCATGTTTATAAAAAAGCCTATTAATACGATTTGAATTATACAATAGATTCTTTAGTTATTATGTTAATAAACAAAAAATATTTAAAAATAAATAGGATTAAAAATCAGAAAGAAGAAGTGATTTAAAAAAAGTATATTTTAATTATCTATTTAGTTTTCATTTCTTACTAATTTTATGGACTTGCTTTTGTAAATTGCTCTAATGGCATAACAATAACATTAGAGTAAGTTTTTTCATCTGTTGCAATAAAAGAAATATATTTAATTGTAGGGTCTAACTTAACTTGTAAAACACTTCCTCTTTCATCAATTATTTTTGTATTAAGTTTATTTGTAGTAGAAGTTGATTTTGTGATAGCCCAAATATATTTAAGTTGTCTTTGATCTGGATTTTTTGCAGTTATTTTTAAAGAAGAGTTTTCTGTTATTTTAAAATCAGTTCCTGAGGCAACAGCACCACCATCTACCGCAATATCAACATTTGCTTTTCCAAAAGATAGAGGAGCTACATCAGATGCACCTATTAAATGACCAGCAAATAAAGATTTTATTGATTCAGGTATTTTTGTTTCAGCTACAGCTAAATCTGTATCAAATTCAGTTATAGGAGTTATCTTGTCAACAGCTAAATCTACAACTCTTTTATCTTTATCAATTTCAAATTCTTTTGTTATTTTTGCAATAGGTAAACCATTAGAAGTAATAACAGCATTTAATTTTGTAGTTCCTGAAGCAACATCTTCAAAATCTAATGTATCAGTAGAAGATGATTTTACTAAACTAGTTCCACCAGCAGTATTTAATCTAGAATAAATAGAAAAAGTTCCTGCTGAAAAACCAGTGAGTTTTATTGATAATTTTCCTTTATTTATTACTTCTGGAATAACAGGTTTTTCTATTGGCTTTTCTTCAATAGGTTTTTCAACAGGTTTTTCTGTAACTACAGGTGGTTTAGGTTCTTCTTTTATAGCTTCTTCTTTTAACAATATAGTTAATTTAGCAACTTTATCAGCTTCAATAACTGTCTTATCGGTACCAGATGCAACAAGTTTTTTATTAGCGTCAAAAGCCGAGACTTTTACATTTTTTTCACCTGCGGGTAAATCTTTTATTGTCAATTTTACATTACCATCTTTATCTGCATCAGATCTTTTAGCAGTCCTTTTTATAGGTGCATCAATCCCCTTACCTAATATATCAATTTCTATTGAATCTGTACTTAAAGGAATTGCTTTTATTCCAAATGATGATTTTATAGAAGGAAATTTAAAGGTTATAGAAGTTGAACCTGTTCTTTCATTACTTAAAGAAACAAGATCTGATGGGTTAGAACAAGCTCCCAAAAAGAGTACCGATGTTAAAAGTAATAATTTTTTTTTCATTTTCTTTCCAAATTTAGACATTAACGTATTATAAAATTATATAACAATATTAGTTTTTTGGGTGTGATTTCACTCATTATTTTTTAGAATTTATGCTAGATAAAAAAATAATATTATTTTTTAGAAATATTTCTAAAAGAAAATTTTTACCTAAAGGAGTCAAGATTAATTGAAAAAATAAATTATCTTCAAATTCAAAATCCTTTTCTAAAATAGAATTTTCTAAATAATAATCATAACCAAGTTCTTTATTAATAAAATCTAACGATATTGATGTAAAAAACAAAAACATATCATCTAAATATTTATTTTCTAATTCTTTTTTTGATAAACTAAAATCTAAAACTGAGATTCCATTTTCAAGCTTTTTATAATTGGAAGTATTTTTATTTTTATTAACATTTTCATCAAGATATTTTTTTCTATTCCATTGATAATTTGGTAAGGAAACATTTTTACCATTAGAATATATTTTACTATAATCAATATTTAAACCAGAACAATACGCTTTTGATATAGAATCATAAAAAGAGTAGTAATCATCAGAATTCT
This sequence comes from Cyanobacteriota bacterium, assembly GCA_038060635.1. Taxonomy (GTDB): domain Bacteria; phylum Cyanobacteriota; class Sericytochromatia; order UBA7694; family JACMQJ01; genus JBBTGK01. Next base: position 5,244 of record JBBTGK010000153.1, read on the forward strand.
TTTTTAATGTATTTATAATTATACAATTATTAGATAATTCTTTTTCTTTTATTATGTTTTCTATTGATACATTTAAAATAGGATTAGGACTTATTTCTATAAAAACATTAATTTCATTATCTAAAGCTTTTTTTATGGCTTGATAAAATAAAACAGGTTTTCTTAAATTATCAAACCAGTAATCTATATTCATATTTGGATTAATATTATTTTCATAAACAGTAGAATAAAAATCTATTTCTGCATTATTAGAGGTAATATTAGCTAAATTATTATATAAATCGTCTTTTAAACTATCAACTTGATAACTATGAGATGCAAAATTTACTTTTACAAATTTATTAAAAACTTGCTCGGAATCTAAAAAAGAAGCTAGTTGTTCTATTTCTTGTATTTCTCCAGAAAAAACAATTGATTTATTACTATTTTGAACTGCAATATCTATAAGGCTTTTATCTTTTATTATTTGTATTGCTTTTTCATAATCTATTTCTGCATATAACATTTTTCCAAGATTTTCTTTCTCACTCATTAATTTGCTTCTTACACACATTATTTTTATCGAATCTTCTAATGTTAAAATACCTGAAATAAATGCTCCCGCTACTTCTCCCATACTATGACCTATTATAATATTTGGATAAATACCATAAAAATTCCATAATTTTGCTAAAGCAATTTCTATTGCAAAAAGAGTTGGTTGAACAATTTCAATTTTTTCAAAAGCATCTTCATCTGTATTTTTAGTTATTAAATCAATTAATGAGAAATTTGAATATTTTTTTATAATAGTTTCACATTCATCTATAATATCTTTAAAAACAGATTCTTTTTTATATAATTCCCTTCCCATTAATAACCATTGAGAACCTTGCCCTGGAAAAATAAAAGCTATTTTAGGATTTTTTATAATTGTATTAAAATTAATACCTTCATCTATTTCGTTTTTTATAAAATAGTTTATTTTTTCTTTTAACTCTTGATTAGTTTTATATACAACTGAAAAACGATGCTCATAATGTTTTCTTTTCCTTAATGCTGTATAACAAATATTTTCATCTGTTTCATTTTGATTTTTTTCTAAAAACTCAAGATATTTATTAATATTTTTATTTAATGATTCATTATTTTTTGCAGAAATTGTAAGTAAATTTACTTCTTTTTTTCCAGTTTCATTCTTTACACTTTCTAAGTAATTTTCTATTATTAAATTTGAATTAGTACCACTTATTCCAAAAGAATTTATGGTACAAACTTTTTTTTCATTTTTCCATTCTATATTTTTATTAGCAATCTCAAAAAAATCTGCTTTATAATTAATTTGAGGATTTAATTTATTAAAATGTAAATTAGCAGGTATTAGATTATTTTTCATAGAAAGAAGTAATTTTATAACACCAGAAACTCCTGCACTAGCTTCTGTATGACCTATGTTAGATTTTAATGCACCAATTATAAGTTTGTTTTTTCTATTGTTACAATAAACATCAGTTAAAGCTCTTATTTCTATTGGATCCCCCAAAGGTGTTCCTGTCCCATGAGTTTCAACATATTGAATATCATTTTCGTTATAATTTGATTTTTTTAAAACTTTTTCCAATAATTTTTTTTGAGAATTACCATTAGGAGATGTAAGCCCATTACTAAAACCATCATGATTAATTCCAGAAGCACTTATAACACCATGAATAAAATCGTTATCTTTTATAGCATCATCTAATTTTTTTAGAATAACAACTCCACAACCTTCACTTCTTACATAACCATCAGCTTTTTCGTCAAATGTTTTGCAATATCCATCTTGTGATAATGCGTTTAATTGACAAAAATAGATACTTACATCAGGAGATAAAATTAAATTAACACCTCCTGCAATTGAGATATAAGAATCATTATCTAAAAGTGTCTTGCAAGCTGTATCTATTGAAACCAAAGAAGAAGAACAGGCTGTATCAACTACCATATTTGCTCCTTCTAAACCAAATGTATATGATATTCTTCCACTAGCTATACTAAAAGCATTTCCTATACCACAATAAGGATCAATATTTTCTTCATTTCCAGAGTTTATAGTTAATTTTGAATAATCATTTGAAGAAATTCCGATAAAAACCGATGTATCTGTATTTTTTAAATCATCAGGATTAATAAAAGCATTTTCTAAAGCTTCATAAGTAACTTCTAATAAAATTCTTTGTTGAGGATCTATTTTTATTGCTTCTCTTGGAGAAATTCCAAAAAACTCTGGCTCAAAATCATAAACATTATCTATAAAACCACCTTTTGATGTGTATAACTTACCTTTTTGTTGTTTTTTTTCATCATAAAAAAGATTATTATCCCATCTATCACTAGGAATTTCTGTTATCCCATCTTTTGAATTTTTTAATAATTCCCAAAAATCATCAGGATTATTTACAGAATTTGGTAATCTACAAGAATAACCTATTATGGCTATTTTATTTTCATTTTTTTGTTGTTCATGATTTTCATGTAGAGACGCA
>JBBTGK010000154.1:0-5564 GCA_038060635.1 Cyanobacteriota bacterium
TTAAGTCTGCATTTGTTAAATCTGATTCTTTAATTTTAGTATTTTCAAAAGTAGCATCAAAAAGATGAACTCCTTTAAGATTTGTATATTGTAAGTTAGCGTCTTTAAAATTACAACCTGTAAGTCTTGTTTTAGTTAAATCAGATAATGTTCCAGATACTCCTGATAAGTCTATTCCTGTTAGGTCTGCATAAGAAAGATTTGTACCTGTGAGATTTTTTAAAACAGTTCCATTTTTTAAATCACTTGTAGTTAATTTTGTTTCCGATAAATCAAGATATGATAAATCATTCGGAAGATTAGCTCCTCTTAAATCAGCTCCAACTAAAATAGTCCCTGATAAATCAGCCGTTGATAAATCTTGTCCAGAAAGGTCTGAATAAGAAAGATCTTTACCTGCTAAACTTGCTCCAGAAGTAGAAAAATTAGCACCTATAAAAGAACAACCTGTACAGCCATTTTCTGATGTAATACTATAAAAATTATATGTTTGATCAACAAAAAACTTATAAGGCTTTGATACATCATATTTTATTAAAGCTATTGGGTCTCTTTCACCTAAAAGAACAGAATTTATTAATCCTGCTACTTTTTCAATATCAGCTTTTGTAATTAAAATATTTGTATTTGTAGAATCATAAATATCAGCAACATTTGCAGGATCTATTTTACCAATTAAATCACTACTAGAAACACTCAAATAAGAAGCTATTATAGAAACTGAGGTTGTTGTTTCATTTATTAAAGCATCTCCTGTTGTCATACTCTCCCATACTGTACCATTCCATTTTATAAAAGTTCTTATAGTTTCAACATCTTTTCCAGTTCTTTTTGAGGCTTCTAAAACATAAATAGTATTATTTACAAGAGTTATTGAACCCATATCAATTTGAAAATTGCCTAAAGTATCTGTTATACCTGTAGCAATTGTTTTATTTGGAGTAGTAGCAGAATCTGATGGAATTATTACTGATATTGTAGAAACAGCAGATATATCAGAAGGTATTGCCTTTATTTTTAATCCTTTAGTCTTAAAATTAGATTTTGTATTAAATGATTTAGTTTTAAAACTAGCAACTTCTTTTCTACTAGCAGGAAAAACAGCCTTACCTACAAGTACTTTCCCAGTCTTTTCAGGCTTTATACTTTTTATTTCACTTGTAGTATTTATTTGATTTGCACAAGAATAAACACTAAATAGCAACAAAGTTGATAATGTTATTGTTTTTAATATCTTTTTCATCTTTTTAACCTCTTTCATTATTTACAACTTCCAATAGAGTTAGCACCACAAGTTCTTCCATCAGTCCATTTTGCACCAGTTAAAATAGCTTTTTCAAACTTTGCTTGTAAAATTGAAGAACCTAAAAGATTGGCGTTATTTAATTTAGCTTCTTCAAATTTTGACTGATTAAGATTAGAACTAGAAATATTTGCACCAATAAGTGTTGCTTTTTCAAACTTTGCATTTATAAAACTAGAATTATTCATTATTGCATTTGTAAGATTAGCTCCTTCAAATTTAGCATTATCAAAATTACTTAGAGATAAATTAGCTCCTGTTAGGTTACATTTCTCAAATTTAGAATTTCCTGCAATAGATTCTGATAGATTAATCCCGCTTAAATTCTGTTTTTCAAATGATATATTTGATATATTTGTTTTACTTAAATTTGCATTTACTAAAATTGATTCTTCAAACTTTATTTTTCTTAAATCTTGTCCAGATAAATTAATTCCTGTTAAGTCTTTTTTCTTAAAATTGAATTTAGATATATCAATTCCTCTTAAATCTGCACCAACAAGTGAAATATTACTTAAATTAGTTCCTGTTAAGTTAGCACCTGTAAAAATAGCTCCATTTAGGTTAGCACCTGATAAATTTACATTTGTAAGATTCGTATTTGTAAAATTAACTCCTGTTAAGTCTTTACCGCTTAAATTCTTTCCTGTTAGGTTTACACCAGTTAAATTTGCTCCTACAAGATTTGTTGTAGTTAAAACTGTATTTGTAAAAATAGCATTAGTAAGATTCGCATTTGTTAAATTTGTAGTGGCTAAATTAGAATTTGTAAAAATAGCTCCTGTTAAATCTTTTGTTGATAAATCTAATGTAGAAAGATTTGTATTTGTAAAATCAACTCCTGTTAGGATAGTATTTGTTAATATTACACTTCTAAAATCATCATTAGTAATAATAGCTTTATTTAAATTAGCGTCTGTAAAATTAGTATTTACAAAAATAGCTCCATCAAAAAGAGCTTCTTTTAAGTCTGTTTTTTCAAAACTTGTTTTGTTTAATGTTGTTGTTCTAAAATCTGATTTTTCTAAAATAGCATCTTTAAATGATATTTTTGTTAGATTTGATGTTTTAAATTTTGCATTTTTACCCAATATTTTTGTGAAAACAGTTCCTTCTCCTACAGCTTTTATTCTAAAAGAAGCTATTCCTAATGTACCTGCATTTGTTGTTATTCCTGTTAAATCAGCTCCTGTCAAGTCTGCATTTCTAAAATCTGCATCACTTAAATTAGCCCCTGTAAATAAAGAATTTTGTAAATATGAATATCCAAAATTAGAAGAACTTAAATTTCTTCCTGTAAAATTACTATTACTTGCATAAGTATCTGTAAAAATAGCATTTTGTAATGATGTAACGCTAGAAAAATCACTATTCTCTAAATTAGCCAAATTTACATTTATTCCTGTAAGATTGCTATTTGAAAAATTAGAGTTTGATAAATTCATTCCAATAAAAGTAGTATTTGTAAGGTCTTTATTTGATAAATCGACACTAGAAAGGTCTGCACCTCTAAAATCACAAGTAGGACACGATTTTGTTTGTGTTAATGTTCCTATTTCATAACTTTTATCTATAAAATAGCTTCCACCTATATTTTTTACTAACGATACTGGGTCTTTTCCTGTTTCTATTACTGTTTTTACTAACCCTGCTACTTCATCTAATTTTGGCTGAGGTATTAATACTTCTGTTGATAATCCTATTCCTGTTAAAAGGTCTAATTTTCCTATTAACAAATCAGGTGTAATTGTTGTTGAATTATAGCCTTGTATTACTGTCATTGCTGTTGTTTTTAAGTTTATATCTACTATTGGGGTTGTAATACTTTGCCATGCTGTACCATTCCATTTTATGAATGTTCTTTCAGTCATTACAAATTTACCAGTATTACCTAATCTTTTTCTAGCTTCTAAAGTATAAATTGATGTATCTGGAGTAAATCCACCATCTGGATTAATAGTAAATGCACCTGTAGAATCACTCAAGCCTGTTGCTTCTGTTTTATTTGTTGTTTTTGATATAAGTGATACTGTTGAACTTTCTGTAATGTCAGAAACAACTGCAAGAGTTTTAAAAGATGAATTAGGGAAATTTACATGACCTTTTATTTCATAATTTTGTTTTTTTGCCAAGTTTTGAAAATTATCACAGCCTGAGCTTAATAAGACTAAAACCAATGTAAGACAAGCTTTTGACTTTATCATTGAATTGTACCAAAATTGAAAATAAATATTTTTGATACTAAAGATTAACATAACAATTTTATAAAGTAAAGATTTATTTTCTTATGTAGCCAATATTGCTTAATTATAAAAATAATGTAAACTAATCATTATAACTATCTTTTTTTAGGTCTAACCACAAGATGAAAAACAAATTTATTTCTCTTTTTTCATTATCTGTAGTGCTTTTTTCTTGTAATACAAATAATCTTAACAACAATGATTTTAAGGTAGTTGGCACTGTTAATAATGCTTCTAATGGACAAAGTCAATATAAATTTGATGGAATGATTAATAGAACAGATGGTGCTCCTGTACCTGTTCCAACCCCTACTCCAACCCCTACTCCAGACCCAAATTCTATAACGGTTTATAATGCAACTCTTTTTGCGGGTTCTCCTACTGGAGTTAATGGAGATCAAAATGGGCAAGGTTCTAATGCTTTATTTTCATATCATTATAATATGCTTACAGACTATCAAAATAATTTATATTTTATATCGAATGGGTATTTAAAAAAAATAGATCCACTTGGAAATGTTACAGATAGATATTGGTCTACACTTGATGGCTCTCCAATGAATTCAAGAATAGCTACAACATCTATTGGATTTGATTTTTTAGGGAATATGTATTCAGCATATAGTTATAAAATGTTAAAAACATCTCCAGATGGAAATGCTACTACAATTTATGAATGTAATTGTGGAATTCCTTACAATGTTCCAAATTCAGCTCGTATTGCATTGGATAACAAAGATAATCCTCAAAATATTATGTTTATTCCTAATGATACTCCAACAGCAGTTATAAGAAAAATTTCTTTAGATGGCACAATTTCTACATTTGCTAATCATTTAGTCGGTGAAATGATTAGTGACAGTAATGGAGGTTTTATCGTATCAAATAATTTTCAAGTAAAAAGAATGTCTAATTCTTCGGAATTAACAACTATAGCAGGTTCTGGAATACAAGGGTATGTAGATTCAAACCTACAAAATTCTCAATTTAATGGTATAAGTTCAATTGCTATTTATAAAAACAATAATTATATTGTTGCAGATAGTGGTAAATTAAGACTAATATCAAATGATGGAAATGTTTCTACAATGATTATAAACAATTTAGATCCTTTATTAAAATATAGATTTCCATATAATTTTGTATATTCATCAGTCGTTACAGACAGTAATGATAACATATATGCTTTTGATTCAAATCATTTTAGAATAGTAAAATTAACACCTCAAAATATAATTTTGTCTCAACCAAAAGATAATAAAAACTATAATATTACAACTATTGCAGGCGATGGTAATAATGCACAAACAAATGGACAAGGAACAAATTCATCTTTTGGATATCCAACAGCAATTGCCTATCATAAAGAAACTGGAAATATTTTTGTTTTTGATTCTATTGTTTACCCTCAAGGGGTATCTTATGGGACATATTCACCTAAAATAAGAAAAATTGATACTTCTAATAATGTAAATGATTTTTATACTTCTACTGAATTTATTAATGATTTAGCTTTAAATCCAAATGGTAGTATGACAATAGCTACAGGTGGAGGGTCTAGTATTCAAGAATTAGATACTAATGGAATAAAAATAACTAATAATCTAAACTCTGGTGAAAGAAAATATTCTGGAATTGCTAAGGATTCCTTAGGCAATTTATACTCGTCTGATATTACTTACAATATAATTCGTAAAAATGGAAATCTTTTTGCAGGTACATTAGGTCAATTAGGTGAATATGGTTTCCAATATGGAGCTGTTGGAACAGCTAAATTTAATTCTCCACAAGGATTAGCAGTTGATAACATAGGAAATGTTTATGTTGCAGATACAAAAAATAATTGTATAAGAAAAGTAGATCCATCTGGTAATACAACAACACTTGCAGGCTCACTATTAGAAGGATTTAAAGATGGTAATGGAACAAATGCAAAATTTAGACGACCTACTAATTTAGCTGTAGATAATTTGGGATATGTATATGTTTCAGATACAGGAAACAATAGAATTAGAAAA
>JBBTGK010000155.1:0-6603 GCA_038060635.1 Cyanobacteriota bacterium
GTTAAAGGAAAGTAAGGCAGAAGATAATTTTGATAATTTTATGAGTTTTATGATTGCTTCTATTGACGCAGTACTCGTTTCTCAGAGTGTTGCTTTGGCAGCAGAAAATGAAGGTCTTGGTATTTGTTATATGGGAACAACATTGGCTAATTGTAAAAAAATATCAGAAGTATTAAAATTACCCAAAAATGTAGTTCCTGTTGTAGGTTTTTCGCTTGGATATCCTGATGAAGAACCTGATAATAGAGATCGTTTACCATATAAGGCTTTAATTCATTATGATACTTATAAAGATTATACAAAAGAAGATATAAGTAATATTTATAATTCAAGAGAAAAATCAGGCTGGGATCGTTATATGTCTAATCCAGATTTAAAAGAATTAGTATTAAACTCTAAAATAGAAAATTTGGCACAAATATATACTACTTTAAAATATACTAAAGAATCTCATATAGAATATTCAAAAACCGTTTTAGAATGTATACAAGATCAGGATTTTTTTAATAACTGATTTATGAAATTTATTATTTTTTTAATTGCAATGGATAAATGTATATCATTTCTGTAACAGATATATAAATTTTCTTCTTTATGGAAAGGCGTGTCTGAGATTATAGCCATTTTTTTATTCTTTATTTTTTCTTCAACCGATATTAATGGTAATAAAGCAACGCCTATTCCTTTTGAAGCCATAATAGAAGCAGTTTCTACAGATTCTACTTCCATTACAACAATTCGCTCATAATTTGATTTTTCTTCCCAACCATCTAAAGATAAATCACTTTTTTTATTAAAAATACTAGGAATAATAAACTTAAGTTCTTTCCATGATTGTTTTTTTTGAGGCTTTCCAACAATTACTAATGGAGTTGATTTTACTTTTATAAATTCAATTTTTTGATTATCAGTTTTATAGTTAATTAAACCAATATCTATATTTCCTGAAAGAATATTCTTTTCTATGTCTTCTGGTAATAATGTATTTATTCTAAAAACTATTTGAGGATATTCTAAGTTTATTTTTTCAATTAAATCAGGAAGATAATAGTTTTGCCACATGCTATCTCCTCCAATCTTAACCTTTCCTAAAGGAACTTTATTATTTGTTTCGTTAATTTCTAATTTTAGATTATTTATTTTTTCAATAATTTCTATACTTTTTTCTAATAAAATTTCACCTGATAAAGTAAGTCCTTTTATAGAATTGCCTCTATCAAAAAGCCTTGTATTTAAATATTTTTCCAAATTTGATATAGATTTACTAATCGCTTGAGGAGTAATATGTAATTTTTCCGAAGCTTTTTGAAGGTTCAATGTTTCAGAAACTACTACAAAATTTTCTAACCAATCGATATTCATTAAACTTTAGTTCCAATTGTTTTGTTATTTCTACTCCATTCACTCCAAGAACCTACATAAAGGCTTGGTATTTCTAGCCCTGCATACGCAATTGCTAAAAGAGAATGACAAGCAGTAACTCCAGAACCACAATGAAAAATTATATTTTCACTTTTTATATTGCCAAATATTTTTTTGTATTTTTCTTTTAATTCTTTTGGTGATAAAAACAATCCATTTTTATCTAAATTTTCGGTAAAAGGAATATTTATTGCACCAGGAATATGACCTGCTATTAAATCTATTGGTTCACTTTCTCCATTGTATCTTTGTACATCACGAACATCTATTAATATATAATTTTTGTCTTTAGATATTTTTTCAACTTCATTCATTTCTATAGTTTTAAGTTTCCAATTATCTATTTTATATAATTTTGTTTTATTTATTGTTACTACATTTGAATTTATAGGAAAATTTTGTTTTTCAGCTTCTTGAAATCCACCATTAAGAACTTGTACTTTTTCATGGCCTATAGATTTTAACATCCACCAAAATCTAGCACTTGCATTTGATCCATTTTTATCATCATAAATTACTACATGGCTTTTTTCAGAAATACCAAGATTTGATAAAACTTCAGAAAAACTTTCAATTTTTGGTAAAGGGTGTCTTCCTCCAATTGATAAATCATCTTTTATTTCTGCAAGTTGAGTATTTAAATCTACAAAAATAGCTCCATCTAAATGTTTTTTTTCATAATTTGATTTTGCATTTTGCCCATTGCTTGTATCAATAATAACTAAATCTTCTGATTTATATAATTTAAGTAATTCTGTTACTTCTATAATTGGAGAAAAATCTATATTCATATTCATTTCCTATTTTTATTCTTTTTTAAAGAGCATAAATTATATCATTATTAATTAATTAGCATTAGAAAATCTATCCCTTTCTTGAATAAGTTGAGCAATAATACTAATTGCTATCTCATATATATTATTAGTTCCTATATCTAAACCAACAGGACAATAAAATAAATCTTTAGATGATTCTGGTAAACCTGCTTCTTTTATATCTTTAAATAAAATATTCGCCTTTGCTTTACTTCCTATAACACCAATATATGGAAACTCTCTTGTTTTTAAAATCTCAAGTAAAATAGGTTTATCTGTCGTATGTCCCATACTCATTAATAAAACAAAAGAATTTTTTTCAATTTCTTTTACATAATCCTTCATTTCTGTTAAACAAATAGTTTTTATTTTTTCAGATTTTGGTAATTTAGCTAACCATTCTTCTCTAGGATCAATACAAGTAATTTTACAATCAAGGTTAATAAGCATTGGGATAAGAGCATTTGCAACATGTCCAGAACCAAAAATAACAATATTCCAATCATTATAATTAAATACTTCAAAAAAAAGCATTACTGTTCCACCACAAGTCATTCCAACATCTTTATTTAAATTCCATTTAACAAATAATTTTTTTTGATTATAATATTCATCTTCATTATCTTTAGAAATTAATTTGATTGATTCTTCAATAGCTTTTTTTTCTACCTTTCCACCACCTATAGTTCCAAAATAAAGCCCTTGTTCGGTAATAATCATTTTAGAGCCTTGATCTTGAGGGGTGCTTCCAATTGTATCTACCAATGTAACAGATACAAAAGAAACTTTTTTATTTATTAAATCAATTATTTTATTAAAATATTCAATCATTCTTTTTTTATACACAAAAAATATAATTTCATTATACAATTCAATAGTATTATAATTTTTTGAGTATTAATAATTTTGAAAAAAAAGTCCATTATTTTAACAAATTTTAGAATTAGAAAAATCCTTTTTCTTTTAATCTTTCTTCTTTTAATTTCAAATGAGAATGTTTATGCTGAAGATTTTAGAAGTTTTTTTAGAGGTAAAAATAATATAGAAACAAAAACAGAAGGGCTTTTAGTTCTTATGGGTGGTGGAAGAGAAGTAGATTTAGCAATAAAAAAAATGATCTCAAAATCTGGTGGTGGTGATTTTATAATAATAAGAACAGACGAAAGTGATAAATATAATCCATATATTTATGATGAACTTGGTGGAGTAAACTCAGTTGAAACAATTATTATAGACACTAAAGAAAAAGCTAATAACCCATTAATAGAAAAAAAACTTAGAAATGCTGAAGCTCTTTTTATAGCAGGAGGAGATCAAGCTGAATATTATGCTTTTTGGAAAAATTCTAAAGTTTCAAAAAGTATTGAATATCTAATTAATCAAAAAAAAGCTCCTGTGGGTGGAACTAGTGCAGGTTTAGCAATTTTAGGACAATTTGTTTTTACTGCCGAAAATGATACTATTACAGCGGATGAAAATATTACTAGTTTTGATAATCCAAAACTAACTATTAGAAATGATTTTTTAAAAATACCGCTTATGAAAAATATAATAACCGATTCTCATTTTTCTCAAAGAAATCGTAGTCAAAGATTAAATATTTTTATGAATAAAATTGTTAATAATAAATGGGCTATAAAAGAAGATTTAGAAGGTATAGGAATAGATGAAGAAACAGCTTTATTAATATATCCAGATTCTACAAGAGAAGTTATGGGTAAAAATAAGGTTTATTCGTTCAAATTAACTGATGGTAAATGGAATGAAGTTTTTTTTAATAGCATTTCAAATATTTTATTAAAAGCAAAAGAGTAAAATGTTAAAAAGATTTGATCCAGTTAAGATAATTTTTTTATTTTTAATGTATAATATTTTAATAAAAAATTGATAAAGCTCTTATTAACTAAATGAAACAACCTGAATATTTGTATGAAAGTATAAAAAAAGTATCTAGTTCTAAAAAATTAAAACATATTTTAGAAAGTAGAATTAAAATAACCGAAAGTTATAAAAATATTGAAGATAATATTGATCCTATAAAAACAGAAAATGACTTTATAAGCTATTTATTATCAAGATTTCCTTCAACTTATCCAGTTTCACATCAAATTATTTCGATGCTAAAAGAATTTGATATAAAATCTTTAATTGATATTGGAGCTGGGCCTGCAACTTGCACTTATGCTTCACTGGAAATTTTTAAAAATTTATCAAATATAACTTTAGTAGAAAGAAATCCTTTTTTTCTTGATTTTTCTAAAACAGTTTTAAGAGAAAATTTTAAATCACTTAATTTTAATTTTGTAAGAGAAGATTTAACTAGGTTTAAATATGATGATTTTTATGATGTTGGAATAATGTCTTATGTTATTAATGAGCTTGACGATAATAAAAAAGAAGAAACCTTAAAAAAGATTTGGTCTAAAATAAATGATTTTTTGATAATAATTGAGCCTGGTACAAAAAAAGGATTTGAAAATATAAGAAAAACTAGAGAGTTATTAATTAAAGAAAAAGGTTATATATATGCACCTTGTACCCATAATTTAGCTTGTCCAATAAAAGATGATGATTGGTGTCATTTTTATAAAAGAGTAGAAAGAACAAAAGAACAAATGTATCTTAAAAGTGCAACCGAATCTTATGAAGATGAAAAATTTGCTTATTTAATTGTTTCTAAAAAAGAACTTACTCAATTAGCTAATTTTAAAAGCAATGAAGATGAAGACGAAAATTCAAATAATAAAAAATCAAGAATTATAAGATTTCCTAGAATATTAAAAGGTCATGTTTCATTTGAAATTTGTAATGAATCTGGTATAAATAAATTAACCGTTTCTGCAAAAAATAAAAATTATAAAAGTTCTAAAAAACTATCTTGGGGTGATTTAATAGAAAATGATTAGAAAGAGTAATTTAATGGTGAAAAAAAGCTATATTTATAAAACATTTGTTTTTATTTTAATTTTATCTTCTATTAATGTTAAACAAATTAGTTTTTCAGCAGAAGATAAAAAAATAGAAAAGAAGATTCAATTATCATTAAAATATTGTATAGAAGAAGCTTTAATAAATAATTTAGAGTTCCAATATGATCAATTTGATCCTAAAATAACAAAACTAGGAATTCAAAAAATATATGATGAGAATTCATTTATAATTGGCTTTCAACCTTCATTAAGACAAGGTATAAAACCTGTTTCTAATACATCTCTTTCAGGGATAAATTTACTTAATGAAATAAGCCAAAGCTATGATTTTTTTACTAAGAAAAAATTATTCTCGGGAGGTGAAATCTCATTTAATTTTGAGAATAGCCTTTTTTCTACTAACTCTCCACGTTATGAAATAAATCCATCTATAACGCCTAAAATTTATACTAGTTTTTTTCAACCTTTATTAAAACAAGGTTTTGTTTTTGAAAAAAAACTAATTATTGCTAAAAATATTAATAAAATATCCAATTATAAAATTAGAAAAAAAGCTTCTGATTTAGTTTTGAGAATTCAAAATATTTATTGGAATATAATTTCTACTCAAGAAAGACTCAAGGTTTTAGAAAACTCGTTAGTTTTAGCAAAAGAATTACTTAATGTAAATATAGAAAAACAAAAAGCTGGTTTTTTGGCAAAAATAGACGTACTAACAACAGAAGCAAATATTGCTTCAAAAAAAGAAGGTATTTTACAAGTACAAAGAGATTTAGAGATTTATAAATACAATTTGAAAAGATTAATAAATTTAAAATATGATTACAACTATGATATAGAATTAACTGATAAACCAGTTTTTCAAGATTTTACTTTTAATATAAAAGATAACTACGAAAATGCTATAAATAAAAGATTCGATTATCAAATATCTTTAATAGAATTAAATATTGAAGAAACAAATCTTTTATTAGCTGAAAAAAATAAATTACCAGCTCTTAATTTTAATGGAAATCTTGGCTTAGAATCATTAAGTAATGACTATCTTAAATCTTTAGGAAGTTTATTTTCTTTTCAAAATTATTTTTGGAATTTAGGTTTATCTTTAGAATTACCTATAGGAGATAATATTGCTCAAACAAACTATCAAGAAAACTTATTAACTTTAGAGCAAAATAAAAAATCACTAGAAGGATTAAAACAAAATATATTTTTTGATATAAAACAAGCTATTTTAGATTTTGAAATAAATAAACAAAGAATTGAAGCTAATAAAATTGCTAAAGAGCTTGCTTTTGAACAATTAAAAGCTGAAACAGAAAAGTTAAATTTAGGTCTTAGTACAAACTTTCAAGTTTTACAGTATCAAAAATCTTATGAAGAAGCTGGTCTTAATCAAGTAAATTCAATAATAGACTATATAAAATCAATAAATT
>JBBTGK010000156.1:0-17839 GCA_038060635.1 Cyanobacteriota bacterium
TACACATTTTTAATGCTTTATAAGCCATTTGCCTAAATTCTATACTACTTTTTTCCCAAGATTCTAAATAAATAGTTTTTTCATCTAAAGACATATCAGTAAATTTTTTGTAACTACCATTGAAAAAAAATGAATAATCTTGAAAAATATTTAATAGTGTTTTAAGTTGTTTTTTGCTTTCATCTGAAACAGTAAAAATATACTCATCAATATCTTTTACTAAGTTAAGTTGTTCTGGGCTTGGTAAACCTGTTTCTGAACTAGCAATAAAAGTTTCTGAAATATGAGTCATAATAAGTTCTTCTTTATTATTAAAAACTTTTAGCTTATTTTTAGATTTTGGATAATCAGAACAACTAGAAATAAAAAGAGAGGCAGTATTAAGAATAATAATGCCCAAAAACGATTTTTTTAAAAATATTCTTCTATTGCTAGAAGAATAAATTAAAGATTCAAAAAGAGATTTACTCATTTATTCTATTGAATAAAATGATTTTTTACCTAAGAACTTAGCACAATCGCCTAACTCTTCTTCTATTCTAAGTAATTGGTTGTATTTAGCTATTCTATCACTTCTTGAAGCTGAACCTGTTTTGATAATACCAGCACCAGTTGCTACTGCAATATCTGCAATAATAGAATCTTCTGTTTCTCCAGAACGATGAGAAATTATGCTTGTATAACCAGCTCTTTTTGCCATTTCTACTGCATTAAGAGTTTCTGTTAAAGTTCCTATTTGATTAACTTTTATAAGTATAGAATTTGCTATTTTATCTTCAATTCCTCTTGCTAATCTTGAAGGATTTGTAACAAAAAGATCATCTCCTACTAATTGAACTTTTTTACCTAATTTTTGAGTAAGTAATTTCCAACCTTCCCAATCATCTTCTGCCATTCCATCTTCAATTGATATTATTGGATATTTACCAGCAAGATATGCTAAATAATCAACCATTTCAGAAGGAGAGAATTTTTTACCTTCTCCAGATAAATCATAAAAACCATCTTTAAAAAATTCTGTTGAAGCAACATCCATTGCTAACATTAAGTCTTCTCCTGCTTTATAACCAGCAGCAGAAATAGCTTCCATAAGTAACTCTAAAGCTTCTTCATTTGATTTTAGGAAAGGAGCAAAACCACCTTCATCACCAACAGTAGTAGTTAATTTTTTTCCATTTAAAAGCTTTTTTAAGCTATGAAAAACTTCTACACCCATTCTTAATGATTCTGAAAAATTTCCGCCTCCTACAGGAACAATCATGAATTCTTGAACATCAAGGTTATTATCTGCATGAGCTCCGCCATTAATAACATTCATTAAAGGAGTTGGTAAAATAGAAGCAGAAACACCACCTAAATATCTATAAAGAGGCATTCCAAGTGCAGTAGCAGCAGCTTTTGCAGTAGCTAAAGAAACACCTAGAATTGCATTAGCACCTAATTTAGATTTATTTTCTGTGCCATCCATTTCTATCATTAATTTATCAATTTCTTCTTGTTCAAAAACATTGAGTCCAACAATTTCATCGGCAATTATATCGTTAACATTTGATACGGCTTGTAAAACACCTTTTCCTAAGTATCTTGATTTATCTCCATCTCTTAATTCAACAGCTTCATGCGCTCCTGTTGATGCTCCAGATGGAACAGAAGCTCTACCGATAGTTCCGTCTTCTAAGGTTACATCTACTTCTATTGTAGGATTACCTCTAGAATCAAGTATTTCTCTTGCAAAAACATCACCTATTTCTAAAAAAGAGTTCATTAACATAATTTTCTCCTAAATTATTAATTTTGTTACATTTTATTTTTCATATCATTTAATGTTGACATGATTTGACCAAGTGCATCTGAAATTTTATCACCATCACAAATATAGCCACATTTTTGATATAAATCTTCCCAAAAAGCACATTTATCGTGAATACAAGGTACAGCGTTGTTACCTGTTGTTAGTATTGGACATATTCCATTCTTTGCCATTTTTATTTATCCTTTGCATTTTATTTTAGATAAAAGTGTATGAATTATACAATAAAATGACTAAAGAACTAAGTAAATTTTTTACTAAAAAAATTTCTAGTTTTAGTAAAAAATATAAATTAAATATAAAGAAAGCTGTTATAATGTTTTTAAAACTAATATATACATTTAAAGGAGAATTATATGAAAAAATTAGAAAATAAAGTTTCAATCGTTACTGGTGCAGGAGCAGGAATGGGAAAAGCCATTGCTTTATTATTTGCATCTGAAGGAAGTAAAGTTGTTGCGACAGATATTGATCAAAAACGATTAGATAATCTTAAAAATGAAATTATCGAAAAAGGTGGTGAAGTAACAACTATTATTGCAAATATGTCAAAAGAAGAAGATATTGAAAATATGATAAAAGTTGCAACTTCCACTTATGGAACATTAGACATACTTGTTAATAATGCTGGTATTATGGATAATTTTCAACCAGTTGGAGAATTAGAAAATAGTATGATGGAAAAAGTAATGAAAGTAAACTTTGAAGGCCCTTTTAAAGCTATGCGTAGTGCTGTTAAGATATTCCTTGCTAATGGTAAGGGTAATATTATTAATGTGTGTTCAATTGGTGGAATTAAAGGTGGGGTAGCAGGAGCAGCATACACTTCAAGTAAACATGCTTTAGTTGGATTAACAAAAAGTACAGGATATATGTATTCAAAATCGGGTATTCGTTGTAATGGAATTGCTCCTGGTGCTGTAAATACTAGTATTATTGAAACTATAGATATGAGTAAAATAACATCTCTTGTAAATGATAGAATTATGGCTGGTATGGCTTTAAATCCAAGAACTGGTGAGCCTATTGAAATAGCAAACGCAGCACTGTTTTTAGCTAGTGATGATTCAAGTTTTGTTAATGCGCAAATACTTGTGGTTGATGGTGGATGGAGTAGTTATTAAGATATAAATGAAATATTTGTTATAATTGTGAAATATACAAATATACGAACTATTTCGTATGTACAGATGTTATGCGACAGCATGAAAAGTTAGGTCTATGAAAAAAATTATATTGAGAAAATGGAAATTAATATTTAGCTGTATAGTATCAGGTCTGATATTATTATTAGTTTTACTCTTTCTGAACTTATCATTAATAACTGATAAAAAGCCTCTTATTGAAAAAACTAACTATCTCCTTTCACAAGCTAAAATTCATTTTAATCAAAAAGAATTTGAATTATCATTAAAAAATTATGTAAAAGTTCTAGATTTAGATCCTTTTAATGAAGAAGCTTATAATGGAGTAACTAATGTATCTAAGAACTATGGTTTACTATTATTTGAGCAAGGAAAAAATTTAGATGAAACTAATAAAAAATATGAAGAGCTTGGAATTACACCTGTTTTACTTGCTAATTTAAAAAAAAACTTAGACAAAGATTATGATAATTCTCAATACAATAGTAAGGAAGCATTTTTTTTACTTCAAAGCTTAAAGTATTGTTCAAAGAAAGAACCTGAAAAAGCTATAAATCTCCTAAAAAAAGTTAAAGGTAGCGAATATTTTAATGAAGAATCTGAGAGAATATTATTTAGAGCATATATTAATCTAGCCTTATCTTTAAGGTATTTTAAAAATAAGAATTAAAAACTAATATTAGAATATCGGTATAAAATTATGTTTTTTGTTGTAGATTTGGATTTTTCAGATTAAAAGTTTTACTGCCTATTTGTTTTGGAACAAGCGAGTTTTTTCTTGGCACAAATAAAAAGGTTGATTTGATTGGTAATTTTTTTGTAAAAGTAATAGGTGTGTGTTTGAAAAGTAAAATTTTAGAAATAAGTGAATGCCAAACGCATAACACTGTACACACGAATATCTACAAACATAGCTGTAAAAATTGCGTTTAGCCATCGTGTGTACTTAATACGTTAGGATAAAAATAAAATATAAAAGATGATTTTAATTGAAACAAATAGACTTAGATTGAAAAAATATGAAATAAAAGATGCTGAGATAATGTTTAATTCATTACAAAAAAATTTGAAACATCTTTCAGAAGTACTAGTCAAGCCTGTAAAAGATCTAAAAAACATTAGTGATACAGAAAAACTAATAAACCTTATTAATGTATTTTGGAAAAAAAATGAAAGATTTATTATTCCATTATGGTTAAAAAATAGTGATTTGCTTGTAGGAGAGTGTTACATCGGAGCTTTTAATTCTGAAAAAACTGAAGCTGAAATTGGTTATCTTCTATTCAAAGAATTTGAAGGTAAAGGATTTGCTTATGAAGCAACAATGGCACTTATTAAAACATCTTTTGAAAAACTAAAACTAAAAAAAATATGGTTAAAGTGTGATAGTGACAATTTTCGTAGTATTAAACTTGCAAATAAATGTAATTTTATTTTAAAAAATCAGAAAATTAAGCAATTAAGAAAAAAAGCTGATAATACTGAAATTGAAACGTTAACTTTTTTTCTTGATGCTGAATGATATAAGTAAAGGTTATTCTAAAATAAATGTTTTATTCTGGGTAGTTATTTAGTAAAATATTATAAGGATTCTAAATATCATAAGTAATTTTAAAGATATAGGAAAAAATGGGAAATATTAAAAAAAAGAAAGATGATGCTATTATTTTTAATATTGATAATACTCCAAATGAAATTCTATTTTCTTATAAACTAAAAAAATTAAATTTGTTTTTATTTTTTATTTTCATTGTAATATTTCCATTTTTAGTTATTTTTGATAAATTATACCAAAAATTTAATTCTTTTAATGAATTTGTTAATTATATTACAATTCCTAAAAATATTTTTTTTATTTTATATAATCTTCCAACAAGTTCGTTACTCTTTCTAATAACATACTTCACTATATTTCTTATGTCTTATTTTTATATTCTTTTTTATAAAAAATATTGGAGTATAAAAATTAATAAGCTTTTAAATGAATATACTTTTAAAAAAGGATTTATGGGGAATAATATTAAAAAAGGAACTTTTACAAATTTTTCAATAAATTTTGATGAAAAAGAAGTTAAAAAAGAAAGATTATTTTCAATTTTTTTTATGGTAGATAATAAAGAATTAGAAAAAGTTTATTTAAGAAAATTTTATTATAGTTCTGATTCTAAAAAGAGCATTTTAGAAAAAAGAATTACTTTATTATTAAATCAATTCAGAGAATTAATAAATAAGGAAATAGAATATTTGTCATCAAAACAAAAAAATAACATTTTAATTATAAATGATCTAAAAAATGATTAAATTAGTACAATGTATTTCTTATTTAACCTGAGTTCGATAAATTTATCTTATCAAATGTAGTGATAATAGTTAATACAAAATAAATAAGATGAATTAGAATCATTTTAATAAAATTAACTTATCTAGTGTTCTTGTTTTCAAGGGGCTGATTCGTAAATACCCTTATTTACGAATTAGTCCCTTGTTTTTTGCTCTAATTTTACTTTGCTATTATAATTTTTTATCGAACTCAGGTTATTTATAAAAACATCGAATAAAAATTCAATAAATATCTTTAACTTTAATTTTAAAGATTAATTAGCTAATAAGTTATTACTTAATCATTAACACTTCATTCTCAAATAGATAAAGCAATAAAAACTTGAGCAGAAAAATATGTTGAAAGTATTATTAATTCAGCTAGTTTGAATTTTTTTTTAAATTTATCTATTGCTAAGACAGTATCTGAAATCATAAACAAAAAAGCTCCTATAAAGGCTAATAAACTATAGGTATTTTTTAATAAAAGATAAGATGAAAGCGATTCAAAAACCATTATCATTATAATTGTTATATATACAATTACTGGTATTTTTAACTTATCTAAATTTGAATATAAATAACCAAACATTAAAAAACCATAAATTATAAAAGGTAAAATATATAAATAGCTTACAGGTTGAGTAATATTAGAGTTAAAAGCTATAATATAAAAGATATGGGCAATTAAAAAGCTAATTAATCCTTGAATAAATTTATCTGATGGAAGCATAATAAAAATATCGCCTAAAAGAGAAAAAAATAAACCTGATAAAATCATATTTTTATAAAATTGAGCATCAGGTAATATTGTATTTTGTGTAAAAGCTAAAATAATTATTAGGGTAGTTGTAATTGGTTTAAAAAAATATTCCTGTTTTTTAGAGCCAGAATAAACAGCCTTAATATCTAAAATAGCAGAGATAATTATAAAAAAAACTAAAATATTATTCAAAATATTAATAAACCTATATTAAATAAAGGATTTGATTCATCAAATCCCTGCAAATAACTTCTTACTTCTAACTTTTTACTTAAAAAAACTAGAAATTAATTAACTCTCAATCTTATTATTTTAATTCAGATGCTTTTATTGTCCTATTCCAAACTTCTTTTCCATCTTTATCAAAAATAGTAATAAATAATTCACGATCTTTTTTTGTTCCTCTAAAAGAAAGTATGGAAAAGTTTCTATCTACAAACACAGTACCATCAACTCTTAATTTATTTTGCTCTTTTGAAGAATCATAAGGCATAGCTGTAAAAGGTGATACAGTAAGATCATAAAGAGGATAATCATTATTTCTTTTTAAAACAGATAATTCACTTTGATGCCTATCACCTGTTAAAAAAACAACACCTTTAATTTTTTGTTGTTCTAAAGTGTCTAAAATATATTTTTTTTCTTCTTTATATCTTTCATAAGTTTCTATAAATTCACCATCAAAAGAGTTTATAAATTGTCCACCCATAACAATCATTTTGAATGTAGCTTTACTACTCAAAAGACTTTCAACAAGCCAATTTAATTGCTCTTTACCCAATGTAGTTTTTTCACCACTTATTTTTTTATCTGGTGTTCTGAACATTCTATTATCTAATAAAAAAAACTCTGCATCACCCCATTCAAATTTAGTAAAAGTAGAAGGAGCTTCTTTTAAACCATAAGTTGGGTTTCCCCAAAAAAGCTTAAATACGTTTAATGCTTTATCTTTATCTCTAAAAGATACATTTGCATCATTTGGACCAAAATCATGATCATCCCAAATAGCATAATTATGTGCTGTAGCTAAAAGAGGCTGAATTTCTGGTGCAGAACGAGTATGAGTATATCTTTTTAACATTCCCGTTTTACTATACCAATCAGCTTCTCTTAAATAAACATTATCTCCACCCCAAAGCATAATATCAGGATGTTTTTGATAAATTGAAGTGAAAATCTCCATATTTCCACCATAAGGTTTTCCAGGTCTATCAAACTCTGCTTCATTTACATAATTACAACTTCCAAAAGCAACTGTAAAATTTGTTGGATCTTTTCTCCATTGCCATAATTCAGGTGTTTGAAATTGTAGCTTATAACCTCTATCTACTTTTTTTCCATCAACATAAACTTCATAATCATATTTTTTACCAGGTGAAACATTATTTGCAATTAATTTTACTATAAAAGCACTTTTTTCAAAGGTTTTTATTTCTTTTGTAGAATATTTATCTTTTATATTATCTTTGTCCCAATAAACTATTTTTACTTTGGCTGATTTTTTTGTTTGAACCCATAACATAACTTCTCTCATTTCAGAATAACCTAACATTGGTCCTGATTGGATAATCTGAGTGTCATTTGTTTTTGAAAAAGCTTTTTCTGTGGCTAAAAAATTAAGAGATATGAAAATCGTTGTTATTGCTGAAAAAATAGTTTTGTTCATAAAATTAACCGCTATAATATATTTTATCAATGAATAATATAATATTTTGTTATTATTGAGAATAGGTAATTATTTTTGTTGTTAAAATTATATGTCTAAAAATAAATCCCAGAAGGATAATCTCTTGATTTTTAATCCTGATGCAGAGCCTAGAGCTATTACAAAAACGAATAGAATCTATAGTAAAATAGAAAGTCTTTTAGATATAACTTCTTTACTAACCTTATCTATTGTAGTTTTTGGAATATTAATTTTAGGTGCAATTGTTGCTCCAACAGTTTTCTCAGAAATATCACCAAGAGCTGTTGCATCTGAATTAATGACAAATATTTTTGGTAAATATTATAAATTATCATTTTTTTTAGTTATAGTAACTGTAATTTCAGAATTATTAAGGCTACTTTTATTTAAAGAAAAAATTATTAAGTTAAAAACAACTATATTTAGATTAATTGCAATCTTTTTTGTTTTTTTATCTACTGTTTATACCTCAGAATTTATTTATCCTAGTATAGATAAAATGAGAATAGAAAATAAAACTCCTACTTTATGGAATAATAATGATTTTGTTTATTTACATAAACTATCAGAATTTTTAGGAAAAAGTACTTTTTCGATAGGTATTTTTGCAATTTATATTATTTTTTTAACTCCTAAAGCTTCATTTCAAAAAAAACGAGATTAATTTAAAATATTTAATTTTTTTATTTCTCTTAAAAATCTTAAACTTAGTAAAAAAGCATAAAGTATAGTATAATATCTTGAAAAATGTATTTGTTTGATTTAGACTTTTAAGATATTTATGCTAGAAATTTACCCGATAGTAAGACCTTTTTTACAACCAATAATTGGTGCTTTTCATGGTTGGTTTGCAACCAGAATGGTTGTCATAATGCTCTTTAGACCTCATAAGGAAATGTATGTTTTTGGAATGAAAGTTCCTTTTACTCCTGGTATTTTTCCAACAAGAAAAGCAGCCTTAGCAAGTAATATAGGAAGAACTGTTACAGAAAGCTTATTAACACCCAAAGATATTACAAAAAAATTAGAATTAGTTATAACAAAAGAAAATATAAAAACCTTGGTTTCTATAACACTAAGTAAATTTTCTTCAAATTTAGAATTCCCAGAGTTTTTAGAAAAAATAAGTAGTAATATTATAAAATTTTTACCTTCTTCGATAGATGGTACAGCTAATTCTTATATTCAGGCTATTATAGCTAATAAAGATGAAAGATTAACAAAAATAGTTAATTATCTTACAGATGATGTTTTTCTTAATCTTAAAATAAGCGAAGAAAATGCAAATTCTATTATCAATTATATTTTTGAAAATTTTATTTCAGCTCAAAATATAAGAGTAACTCTATATAACTCATTAACACCTGAAAGAGCAACTAACTTACAAACCATGTTAAGAGAAAGAACAACAGGTGCTTTAAAATTTATTCTTTCTTTTGCAAACTTAGAATCTATTTTTAATAACTTAAAAGAATACTTAAATAATGAGCCAGAAAATTCTGAAGATTTAATAAAAGAAATAATAATGCAATTAAAACTAAAAGAAGATTTAATTTCAAGATTAATTTCCTTAGATCTTAAAAAATTATCTTTTAATGATGTTGAAAATATAAAAAATACACTAACTGAAGGAATTGCAAATTATCTAAAAAATAATCAAAATACTATAGATGCAGTTTTAACTTCGATAAAAACATCTTTAAATGAAGTTATTAAGAAAAAAATAGAAAGCTTTAAATTTTCAGAAGTTAAACCTGAAATTATTGATAGTATAAATGATAAAGTAAGTGAATTTACTCATAATTATTTAGAAACTGAATTAGAAAATATTGTAAATAAAATGTTATCTTCTCTAAAACCAAGAGAAATGATAGAAGAAAAAATTAATGCTTTTAGTTCTCAAAATGTAGAAGATTTAATTTTGGGAATTATGAAAAAAGAACTGAGTAATCTTGAAATACTAGGACTATTTATTGGTCTATTTTTGGGAATAATAGCACTTGGAATAGAGTACTTTTTACCATATTAAAAAATCTCATAATATCGAGTTTTTATTTGTATTAACATTATTATTAATAAAAATAAATATTTAAGCTAATATTTCGATTTTAGTAATATAATTAATTACATAAGGTTAGTTTGATAACTTTATTTATAAAAAGATTTAATGATAAAAATAAAATAACAATGAATAGGCTAACAGTTGTGAAAACGACTGTTTTTTTTTGCCTAAATTTTATTTTGTTTATAAGAAGTTACCTATCAAACTAAGCTTATTAACAAGTTTATAATATTTTTAGATATAATAAACATTAATTATAGAAAATACGCTGAGAAAAAAATGACTCTTGAAACTGCTGAAGATTTAGAAAAATTAAAAAAAATTGGTTATATTGTTGCAAAAACAATTAAATTAATGAAAAATTCTATAGAATCAGGAATGACTACAAAAGAACTAGATGATATTGGAAGAAAATATTTAGAGTTAGAAGGTGCAAAATCTGCCCCAGAATTGGTTTATAATTTTCCAGGAGCTACTTGTATAAGTATTAATGAGTCAGTGGCACACGGAATACCAAACTCAACAATAATACGAGACGGTGATATGGTAAATATAGATGTTTCTGCGGAATTAGATGGTTATTTTGCTGATAGTGGTTCATCTTTTATTGTTCCTCCTTCAAATGATTTAAAAAAGAATTTAATTAAAGCCACTAAACAAGCATTAAATAAAGCAATAGATGAAGTAAAAGCTGGTGTATTTGTTAATATTATAGGAAAAACAATTGAAAAACAGGCAAGAAAAGCAGGTTTTTCTATTATAAGAGATTTAGGAAGTCATGGTGTAGGAAGGCATTTACACGAAGAACCTAAATTTATTGCTCCATTTTATGATAAAAATGATAAAAGAGTATTAAAAGAAGGTATGGTTATTACAATTGAGCCTTTTTTGTCAACAGGAGCAGAATATGTATTTCAAGATAGAGATGGATGGACATTAAAAACTGATAAAAGGTATATTACAGCTCAATTTGAGCATACTATGGTAATAACAAAAAATAAACCTATTTTGATAACTGTTTGCGATTAACCTAATAATGAACGCTTTTAAAGCGTTCACTACAGTTTTGTATAATTTACTTAAAAAATATAATTTTTAGACTATATCTATAAGCTTTTGATAAGCTTTCAAATATTTATTTAATCTAACTAGATCTTTTTCTGTTAATTTATCAAGTCTTTTTATATCCATATTATCAGTAAGATCATTTATTTTGACAGAAATAGCAAGTTTATTAACAACAATACGATTAATAAAACCTTCGTAATTTTCATTATCATCTTTTTTTGTTAGACATTTTAATGCAGATATTATTTCTTCTGAAAAACCTTCTTTTTCTAATTTTTCAAAAGTCCAATCTGTATCTTCAATAAGATCATGAAGAACTCCACAGATTTTTTGATTATTACTTTTACCCATATTCATTACCCTAAAAAGGTGTAAAACATAAGGTTGTCCATTTTTATCAACTTGATTTTTATGTGCCTCAACAGCAATCGAAATAGCTTTTTTAAGCATTTTTATTACCTATTAATATTCAAAACTTGCCAAATATTCCCATCTTTCCATTTTTTCAGAAAGTAAATTTTCTATCTCTTTATAACGTAAATTCCATTTTGAAATATTATCAAAATTAGTATCACCTGAAGCAAAATTAAGATCTAATGCTGTTTTTTCTTTTTCTAATTTTTCAATATCTTTTTCTATTTTTTCATATTCAGTTTTTTCTTTAAAAGAAAGGCGTTTTTTCTCTTCTACTTTGGGTTTTACATAAGTATCTTTTTTTTCATACTCTTTTTTTAATTCTTCATTTTCTTTTTTATATTCTAAATATTCAGAAAAAGTACTTGGAAACTGTTCTATATTACCACTTCCATCAAATATAAAAAGATAATCAACTACTCGGTCCATAAAATATCTATCATGAGAAACTAGTATTAAACAACCATCAAATTCATTTAAAAAATCTTCAAGAATAGATAATGTTTTTATATCTAAATCATTTGTAGGTTCATCAAAAATAAGAAAATTAGGGTTTTTCAATAAAATATGAAGTAAATAAAGTCTTCTTCTTTCTCCACCAGATAATTTTGAAATTTGTGTATAGTGCATAGAAGATGGAAACATAAATCTTTCTAGCATTTGGCTTGTGCTTACTGTTTTCCCATCTGAAAGTGTTATTGAAGTTCCAGACTCTTTTGCAAATTCTAAAATAGTCATTTCTTCATTAAGAGGTGTACTATATTGGTCAAAATAACCAAAAAAAGTATTTATACCACTATCAACATGTCCTGTATCAGGAGTTTCTTCACCAGTTAGTAACCTTAAAAAAGTAGTTTTACCAGTTCCATTTTCTCCAATTATTCCAATTCTTTCATTTTTTTTGAATTTATATGAAAAATTTCTTATTACATTTTTATCATCATAAGATTTTGAAATTTTTTCAACTTCTAATATTTTTTTACCTAATCTTCTGCCTGAAATACTTATTTCTATAGCATCAGGATTATTATTTTTTTCTCTATTCATAAGAGTTTTAACTCTATCTATTCTATCTTTCGATTTTGTTTGCCTAGCTCTTGCACCTCTTTTTAACCATTCTAGCTCAACTCTCAAAACAGACTTTATTCTTTGTTCTTCATGAATTAGAGTTATTTCTTGTTCTGCTTTTTTTTCCATATAAAAAGTATAATTTCCATTATATTGATAAAAGGTATTTCTATCTATTTCATAAATAGTATTTGCAACATCATCCAAGAAATATCTATCATGTGTTACAAAAAGAAGTGATTTAGTTGTTTTTTGTAGGTAATTTTGAAGCCATTGAATTGTTTTTATATCAAGATGGTTAGTTGGTTCATCTAAAATAAGTAAATCACAATCATCTAATAATGCTTGAGCTAAAGCAACTTTTTTTATCATTCCGCCAGATAAAGATTTCATTTTGAGAGATAAATTATCTAGTCCTAATTCTGATAAAACAGATTTTATTTCAGATTCATATTGCCATGCAGAGATTCTATCCATTTCTGACATAACTTTGCCCAATTCTTCTTCTAAAGAAGGATCAAAGGAATCTGTAGCTATTTCTTCAGATAAAATTTCATATTTTTTTATTAATTGAACTCTTGGTGTATCACTGCTTAAAATACTTTCAATAATGCTATCTTCTGGCTTATATATTGGAACTTGTTGAAGAAAATTTATTTTTAAGCCTTTTTTTAAGGAAATAGTACCTTCATCATAAATTTCTTGACCTGAAATAAGTCTTAATAAGGTACTTTTTCCGCAACCGTTAACACCTATAAGTGCAATTTTTTGTTCGGAATCTATACCAAAAGATATATTTTCAAAAAGTTTTTTTCCGCCCTGCCATTTTGTGAGTTTGTCTATTGATACGATATTCATCTAAATTACTTTGTACTATATATTTTGAAAGAATTATATCACAATATTTTCAATGGGCTAAGCCAAGTTTTTATAATAGTTTTTTTATAACAAATCATTTTTAATTTACTCTTTTTCATTTATAATAAATCTAAAAGTTATTTTAAGATACACCACTTAGGTTGATTAATGAAAGAAAATAATATATACGAGACCCATGTTTTTGTTTGTACTTCAGGTAAAACTTGTCCTCATAAAGGAAATGTAGAAGAAATAGTTTCTTTAATGAGAAAAGAAGTTTTTGAAAAAGGATTAAAAGGAAAAATAAGAATAAATAAATCAGGTTGTTTGGATTGGTGCGATGTTGCTCCAGTTATGGTAGTTTATCCAGAACAAACTTGGTATGCAAATTTGGATGAAGAAAAAGCAAAAAAAATATTAGATGGGCATATATTAGGCGGTAAACCTGTGGAAGAACTTGTTTACAAAAAGGAAGTTGAAAATGCCTAAAATAACTAAAGTTTATACAAGAACAGGTGATAAAGGTACTACCTCATTAGGTGGAGGACAAAGAGTTGAAAAAGATTCTTTAAGAATAACATCTTATGGAACAGTTGATGAATTAAACAGTTTTATCGGTTTAGCTATTGCTAGTGGATTATATAAAAACATTGAAGATAACTTAAAAATCATACAAAACGAACTTTTTCATTTGGGTTCGGATTTATGTTTTATTGAAGAAGATAAAAAAAAGTTTTCTATACCTCAAATACAAGAAAAACATGTATTAGCATTAGAAAAAATAATGGATCAATATTCTGATGAAATGCAACCATTAGAAAACTTTATTTTGCCAGGTGGAACTATTGGTGCATCTTATCTTCATGTAGCAAGAACTGTTTGCAGAAGGGCAGAAAGAGATGCTATTGCTTTAACAAAAGAAGAATCAATTGGTGAATTTGTTGTAAGATATTTAAATAGATTATCAGATGCTCTTTTTGTTATGGCTAGATATGAAAACTTTAAGAAAAATTATACTGATATTTATTGGGATAGTAGAATATAAGGAGCTTAATTTTGAAAATACTTGTAACTGGCGGAGCAGGTTTTATTGGAAGTGAATTTGTAAGACAAGGAATTGAAAAAGGTCTGGAAATAGTTGTTGTTGATAAAATAACTTATGCTGGTGATTTGAAAAGACTTGAAAAAATACAAGATAAAATCTCTTTTTATAAAACAGATATAACAAATAAAGAATTTTTGGAACATATTTTTGAAAAAGAAAAACCTGATGTTGTTGTTCATTGGGCAGCCGAAAGTCATGTTGATAGAAGTATTTTAGATGCAACACCTTTTATTGATACAAATGTAAAAGGGACTCAAATTTTATTAGATTGTGCAAAAAAATATAAAATTCAAAAATTTATAAATATTGCGACGGATGAAGTTTATGGTGATTTGGGAGAAGAAGGGCAATTTTTTGAACATACTCCATTAAATCCTAGTTCATCTTATTCTGTTTCAAAAACAAGTGCAGATATGTTAGGTAGAGCATATTTAAGAACTTTTGATTTGCCTGTAATAACAGTTAGACCATCAAATAATTATGGTTTTTGGCAATATCCAGAAAAACTTTTACCAGTTGTTATTATAAAAGCTTTAAATAATCAAAAAATTCCTATATATGGACAAGGATTAAATATTAGAGAATGGTTATATGTCTCAGATTGTGCTAATGGTGTTTTTAATATCATAGAAAAAGCTAAAATTGGGGAAATTTATAATATTGGTAGTGGTCAAGAAAGAAGAAATATTGATGTTGTAAAAACCGTATTAAAAATAATGGGTAAATCTGAAGATTTGATAGAATTTGTAAAAGATAGACTAGGGCATGATTTTAGATATTCTCTTAATTTTGATAAAATACAAAATGAATTGGATTGGAAACCAACTGTTATGTTTGATGAAGGTATGGAAAAAACAGTAAAATGGTATTTGGATAATATCGATTGGGTAAATAATAAAATGCAAATTTTACAAGATTATTGGAAAAAAGCGTATTAATAATGAAATATTTGATAATTGGTAAAAATGGGCAATTAGGTAAAGAATTCTCCAAAGATTTAGAAAATAAAAAGGCTGATTTTTTATCATTAGGACATGATGAAATTGATATAACTAAAAACAGTTCAGTTTTTTCTGTGGTTGATTCTTACAAGCCTGATATTGTGATAAATTGCTCTGCCTACAATCAAGTTGACTTAGCCGAAAAAGATTTTGAAACAGCATATAAAACAAATTCTCTAGGAGTATATAATTTAACTTTAGCTCAAGAAAAACACAATTTTTTTATTGTTCATTATGGAACTGATTATGTTTTTGATGGAGAAAAAAAAGATGGTTTATATAATGAAAATGATTTAACAAACCCATTATCTCAATATGCAAAAAGTAAATTAATGGGTGAAAGTTTTTTAAATAATAATCCTAAAAGTCTTGTTTTTAGAGTAAGTTGGGTTTTTGGACAAGGTAATCAAAATTTTATTTATAAATTAAAGCAATGGTCTAATAACTCTAATAATTTAAAAATAAGTTGTGATGAAGTTTCTACACCAACATCTGCAAAAACTATTACAGATATAACTTTTAAATCATTAGAAAAAGGTTTAACAGGTCTTTTTCATTTAAATAATTCAGGTTATTGTTCAAGGCATGAATATGCAAAATATGTTATGAAAGTCTTAAAAAATAAAACTTTTTTATATCCTAGTTATGCTAATGAATTTAATCTTCCTGCAAAAAGACCAAGATTTTCTGCAATGGATAATAATAAGATTTCAAATGAATTAAATATTGAAATTGAAACTTGGGAAGATGCTGTAAAAAGTTTTTTAATAATTTAATTTTTTTAAATAGATTTCCTTTTTGAATATTTATATATATTGATGTATAATTTATTTTTACAAATAAGGGGAGATGTGAGAGTGGTTGAATCAGCAGTCCTGGAAAGACTGTAAATGGTCAAAAACTGTTTCGAGGGTTCGAATCCCTCTCTCCCCGTTAAAATCTTATTATGTTACGAAGGTTTTTAGTGTTATGAAAAATTTATCAAAAATGGCAATAGTTTTATTTGCTTCAATGACTTTTTTATCAGGAACTGCTTGTAGAAAAGCTGCTCCAGAATTTGGTTCTCAATGTAAAAGATTAAATGATTGTTTTACTGCTTATTCTAAAGATGTTACTGATGCTACTTTGAAAACTGCAATAGAAGGTGCTTTAAATCTTGCTGATGAAGGAAGTTGTGCTTCATCTTTAAGTAATTTAGGAAAAGTTCCTGAAATTCAAAAACAAGGTGGATGTCCTTTTTAAATTATATTTTAACTAAGAATAAAAAAAAATTATGAAAATAGTAATAGCATCAGATCATGGTGGTTATGAACTTAAGGAAATTTTGAAGAAGTATATTTCTGATGAACTTAAGTATGAAATAGTAGATTTAGGAACAAATAGCAATGTAGCTGTTGATTATCCTGATTTTGCTTTTTTGGTTGCAAATTCCGTTTCTTCAAATCAAGCAAAATACGGTATTATGATAGATGGAATTGGAGTTGCAAGTTCTATTGTTTGCAATAAAGTTCCTAATATTCGTTCTGCTGTATGTAATGATCTTTTTTCTGCAAAAAGTAGTAGAGAACATAATAATGCAAATGTAATTACTATGGGTGGAAGAGTTATTGGTTCTGGATTAGCAAAAGAAATAATAAAAGTTTGGCTTAGTACAGAATTTGATCCAAGACATCAAACAAGAGTTGATAAAATAAAAAATATCGAAAGTTCTTTTAGAAAATAGATATTTTATGAAACAATAGTCTTAAATAAATATTGTTTACGTAGAGATGTTTTATAAAACGTCTCTACATTTTTATATAATATACAAATACGTACATTTAGGAATATCTTATGAAAGTTTCTCTTCAAGAAGACGAAGATGAATACAAATTAATAAAGGAAAAACCTTATAAGGATTTGCTTAAAAGAGAAGCAATCTTTAGTGTACTTATATTGTTTATTTTTTTCCTTCTCATACAAGTTTATTTCCTTATTCCATTAATAAGCTTTTTTATATTCTTGGCTTCCTTACAAACTATAGAAGATAATTTTAAATTAATTGTTTCAAAAAAAAATAAAGAAGTAAAAATATTAAGATATTACATGGGTAGATACAAAGTAAAAGAGATTTATTATAACGCTAAAGATTTTGGTTTTATGCAAATAGAAAAACAAGTAACCTCTATAAAAGAACAAGGTCGTTTTTCTATAAAAATGCTTAGTGAACCGCCAGAATCAGAAAAAAAAGGTAAAGTTGTTACTTTGTTAAAAGATATAGACTTGGAAGATATAGAACATGCAAAAATTATGTGTTTTTTTCTTGGTTTAATTTATGATTCTAGAATAAAATATAAAATGGAATTAAATTAAATCTAAATTGTCCAATGTGTTTGTTTAGGAACGTTTTTAAAACGTTCCCTACAGCAAAATATCTAAAAAATTATAAATGGTTCATTATTCAAATAAAATAGAATTTATTTTTTACGAAACAATTCATCTTATCGCAGCGACTGTGATAAAAGTCAATAGATAAAATAAAAAAAATTCTAAAAAATTT
>JBBTGK010000157.1:0-5157 GCA_038060635.1 Cyanobacteriota bacterium
TGATCCTAAAAAAGGTGTAATTATCAGAGAAGCTCCTAAAGTTTATCATATTAATGCAGTAATAAAATATAAGATAGAACATGAAAAAAATGATGGTACAAAATCATATAATATTGAATTTGAAAGAATTAGAATAATTTTTAATAAAAGAGGTATTGTAAGAATAGAAAATGTTTTATCAAGAGGCGAAATTAAATATAAAGAGTAAGTTTTTTTATATAATCAAACAGAATTAGTTTTCAAAAAATCTAATTTTATAACTATTTCAAACTCTTCTCTTAGCTAAAAAAGAAGAGTCTTAGAAAAATTAAGAAAGAATTTTTTATAAATCTAATGTTCTGATTTTCTTTGAGTGTATGGAAACCAATAATCCTTATTTTCCATTTTATAATCAAGATGAACATGTTTTGGTTCTCTAAAAGCATCTAAACCTTCTTCACCAAGTTCTCTACCCATTCCGCTCCATCTCATACCACCAAAAGGGCCTGCATCATTATCAGAAAGAGGATCATTTATCCAAAAAGTACCTGCTTTTATTTCTTCCATTGCTTTCATAGACCATTCTAAACTATTGGTATAAATTGTTGCCCCTAAACCATATTTACTATCATTTGCCATTTTTATCATTTCATCTGCATCTTTTGCTCTTATTATTGAGATAACTGGACCAAAAATTTCTTCGGTAGTTGCATAGCTTCCATGTTTAACTCCTGTAAAAATAGTAGGTTCAAAGAAATATCCTTTTAATCCATCATGATTGAATTTTTTACCACCTAATCTTAAATTACATCCTTCTTCTAAAAGTATTTCAACTTGTTTTTCTATTTTATTTAAAGCATCTTCAGATATTATGCAACCAATATCAGTATCTGCATTCATAGGGTTTCCTGTTTTAAGAGTTTTTACATATTCAATTATTTTTGCTTCAAATTCATCTGCAATTTTTTCTACTACATAAATTCTTTTAGATGAAGTACAAACTTGTCCTGCATTAAGTAATCTTGCCCATGCTGCACCTCTTACTGCTACATCAATATCAGCATCTTCAAAAACTAAAAATGGATCTATTCCTCCAAGTTCTAAATTAACTTTTTTTAAATTTCTTCCAGCCGATTCAGCAATTTTTCTTCCAACATTTGTAGAACCTGTAAAAGCAATAACATCAACTTCAGGGTGATTTATCAAATATTCTCCTGTAGAAGCATCTCCTGTAATAAAATTAACAACACCTTCTGGTAAAATATCAAAAACTTTTGCCATTAATAGATTTGATAATGGATTTTGATGAGGAGGTTTACAAACAACCGTATTTCCAGCAACAATCGCAGGGGCAATTTTCCAAGACATAAGTAAAAGTGGAAAATTAAAAGGAGCAATACAAGCTGCAACTCCATACGGTTCTTTTATAGTGAAATTAACTTGATGATGAGCTACAGGTGGTAAAGATAGACCTCTTGAAGATCTTCCTAATTCTGCATAGTAATCAAAACAAGCTGCAACCCAATCTATACAATCAACAGATTCTACAAGAGGTTTACCAGTTTCTTTTGTTAATAAAAGCGATATTTCTTTTTCATTTTCTCTTATTCTAGTCGCAATAGATCTTAAAAGAACTGCTTTTTCGATACCAGGAATTCGCCACCAATGATTTTGGGCTTTTCTGGCAGACATAA
Source organism: Cyanobacteriota bacterium (assembly GCA_038060635.1). Lineage (GTDB taxonomy): Bacteria > Cyanobacteriota > Sericytochromatia > UBA7694 > JACMQJ01 > JBBTGK01. The sequence continues at coordinate 1,674 of JBBTGK010000157.1, forward strand.
CTGCATCATTAACATCTTTTTCATTACATAAAGGAACACTATCTATATGTTCTAATGTAACAGGGTTTGAAATACTCATAGATACTGAAGATGAAGCGTCTATGTATTTTCCATTGATAAAAATTTGTTGAACCATACAAAACCTCAAAAGATATTTTAAAATAAATCATTTTATCATAGTTAAAATAGGGTTTGTAAAAAATAATTAAAATAAAATTTATAATGCTTCATAATATTCTGTAAGGAACATTTTAAAAAACTTTCTAAACAAATACATTCAATAATTTCTAATTTTTAAATTAAACATCAATAAAAATTGCTATAATATAATCTATGTATAAAAAAATTGCTTCTGCTTTTCTCTTAAGAATTGCTCATTAAGATTTAGGCAAAAAATACTTAAGTTTAACCCTCTTATACTGGGTTTATTTGTCTTGCAATAAAAAATTACTATCCCTTTTTATAAATATAAAAAATTCCCTTTTATTTTGCTTGTTTATAAATATAAAAATGCTTCAACATACATAAAAAATCATAAAATTTCAAGTTTTTACTTAATTATTATATTTAATTTTATGGTGTTTTATGAAAGAAAAAAATATTTATTCAAATGTATATAAATTAAACCTTTATTGGTTTTTTCATAGTCTTAATTTTTTCTATGTAATAGAAAGATTATTTTCAATAGAAAGAGGCTTAAATATTCAAGAAATGGTTTATTTAGAAATAATTTATGCTTTTTTAATACTTCTTCTTGAAGTCCCAACAGGAATAATTTCAGATCTTTGGGATAGAAGAAAAATAATGATTCTTAGTGGTTTTTTTACTCTTTTATCCATTTTTGTTTTGACAGAAGCTTACTCTTTTTTTGCTTTTTCATTAGCTATTATTTTTGCAGCTATTTCAACTGCTTTATATAGTGGAACATCAAATTCTATTCTTTATGATTCTTTGAAAACTGTAAATAAACAAACCTTTTTTGAAAAAAATTTAGGTTTATCAAATGCTTTATCTTCTATATCAGCTGGTATTGGTGCATTAGGAGGTTCTTTTATTGCTTTAAAATATTCATATTCAGCTACTTATTATTTATCTCTAATTACTGCAATTATAGCATTTATAATTTCTTTTTCTTTTATAGAACCTAAAAAAACTATTCAAAATGATTCAAAAGATAAAAAATTTAGCTTTAAAGAAATAATTTTATTTTTTAGAAAAGATCTATTACTTTATTTTATAATAATAGTTGCTGTTGTAACTTCATCTTGTTTAACTTATATTGATGAATATTGGCAAATATTTTTTGATCAAGTTAAAGTTCCAATATATCTTTTTGGTATATTTTCAATTATAAGAGAATTTTTTATTAGTTTATCTTCTTTTTTAGCAAATAAAATAAAAGAAATGTTTAGCCTAAAAAAAATCTTTTTTTTCAATTTGTTATTTTCAGGGATTTGTTTAACTATATCTGGTTTATTAGCAAATAAAATCGGTGTTATTTTTATTGTACTTTCTTTTTTATCTTACGGAATAATAGAAGTACTAACTCTAGGTTACATTCATCATAAAATAGAATCGGAGTTTAGAGCTACAATAGAATCATTCTTTTCGTTAATAAGTAGAGTATTAACAATAATAATAGGTTTAATATTTGGTTTTATTACTACAAATAATTCAATTTTTTTAGGTTTTATCTTTTTAGGTATTTTTATGATTTTATCAAGTTTCTATGGTGTTTTATTTTTATTAAAAAAAACTCGAAACTCTAATTTATGATTAAAAAAATAAATATGAATATTTTTTAGCTCAATTAAATTTTAGAGCTATCAAAAAAAGTTTTTATATTATTAAGATAAATTACTTTGATTGACAACTAATTGTCTAAATTGTAAGATAGTAATTATAATATTAAAATTATGAATAAATTTAATTAAATATGAAAAAAAGACTTAAATATATTTTTCTACTATTCTCTTTACTTTTATCATCTTGTGATAATGGGAAGTTTACATTTGTCCTTCTTTCTGGAGATAAATATATTGGTGAATTTAAAAATGATAAATTTGAAGGAAATGGAACATTAAATTATACTAATGGAGATAAATATATTGGTTTTTTCAAAGAGGGTAAATCAAATGGACAAGGTTCTTTTACTTTCAAAAATGGAGATATATATATTGGTGAATTTATCAATGACAAATTTGAAGGAAATGGAACTTTTACTTATGTAAATGGAAATAAATTTATTGGTATTTTCAAAGATGGTAAAGCAATAGGACAAGGCGTTTTTACTTATAAAAATACTGATAAATATGAAGGTAAATTTAACAATGATAACTTTAATGGAAGTGGAACTTTTACTTATGCCAATGGAAATAAATTTGTTGGAACTTTTAAAGATGGAAAAGCAAATGGTCAAGGTGCTTTAAATTATGCAAACGGAGATAAATTTACTGGAGAATTAAAAGATGATAAATTTGAAGGAGTTTGTACTTTTATTTATTCAAATGGAAATAAATATCTAATTACATTTAAAGATGGTAAGGCAACAGGAGAAGGAACTTTTATCTATCCTAATGGCGATAAATATTCTGGAGAATTAAAAGATGATAAATTCAACGGACAAGGTACTTTTACTTATACAAATGGAAATAAATTTATTGGAGAGTTTTTTTATGGAAAAGCAAATTCACAAGGAACTTTTATTTTTTCAAATGGAAATAAATATGTAGGAAGTTTTAGAGATGATAAATTTAATGGTCAAGGTACTTTTACTTATACTAATGGAAATCAACTTATAGGTACATTTCTTGATGGAAAAGCAAATGGTGAGGGAACTTTTATTTTTTCAAATGGAGATAAATATGTAGGTGGTTTTAAAGACGATAAATTCAACGGTCAGTGTACTTTTACTTATGCGAATGGAAATAAATTTATTGGAACATTTGTTGATGATAAAATAAATCAAGGAACTTTTACTTATTCAAACAAAGAGCAATATATAGGATCATTTAAAGATGATAAATTTAGTGGGCAAGGTAAATATAATTCTGCAAATGGAGATAAATTTTCTGGTGAGTTTTTTGAAGGTAAAGCAAATGGTATAGGAACTTTCACTTCTTCAAATGGAGACGTATATGTAGGTAACTTTAAAGATGATAAATTTAATGGATTGGGGAGTTTTTCGTATGTAAATGGAAGTAAATTTACTGGTATCTTTAAGGATGGAAAAGCAAATGGTCAAGGAACGTTCACTACTTCTAATGGAGTTGTTGTAACTGGAACATGGGTTGATGATAAAAAGGTTTAAAATTTAATTTTTGTTATACTTGAACAAAATCATATTTATTGTTAAAAAACTTGAGCTTAATTAATTCATATTCACAAAAATAATATAGAATTAATATAGGGAGGTTTTTATGAGTAATATTAACTGGCAAAAAGATAATTACTATGATGTATTAGGCATAACTCAATTAGCCTC
>JBBTGK010000158.1:0-18835 GCA_038060635.1 Cyanobacteriota bacterium
GATGCTGTAATATTAATGGGTGAAATTGGTGGAAATGATGAAGAAAAAGCAGCAGAATTTATTTCAACAATGACAAAACCTGTAGTAGCATTTATTTCTGGAAGAACAGCACCTCCTGGAAAAAGAATGGGACATGCTGGAGCTATCATTTCTGGTGGAAGTGGAACAGCAGAAAGCAAAGTTGAAGCTTTCAATAAAGTTGGAGTTCAAGTTGCTGATACACCTAGTCAAGTAGTTGATTTATTAAAAAATGTTTTAAAATAAAAGAACTTTTAAATATTGTAGAGACGAATTTAAATACGTCTCTACTGAATCTGTTTATTTTTATCCTATAATTCTTACAATCAAATCATCTTGTAAAAACAATTAATATTTGATAAAATTTAATAACGATAAAATCTTGGAGTATAAAACATGAAAAAGTTACTTGCATTACTTATTAGTACAACGGCTATATTCTCAGCTTGTTCAAAAGCAGATATAAATTCAGATTTAGTTAATGATACAAACCTTGAAGCATTAGCTTCTACTAAAAAAACTGTCTCTCAAAAAGTTATAAATGAAAATAAAGATAATATTCAAAAAGTAGCAAAAGGTATTTTTACAAATAAATTTGCTGATGGTTTAAAACCTAAAACAAGTAAAAATGATTTTGACAACCTAAATCCTGCATTTAATGGTGAAGTTATTTTTAATTCTCTAAATAATAACGAAATAGATAAAACATCTTTATATCTTCTAAGTGATGATGCTGTTAGAAAAGAATTTAGTAAACATGGTACACCTGATAGTTTAGCAAAAATAACTGATACTCAAGCAAATCAATTACTTAGTGTTTTAAAAGCTGGTGATATTATACTTTGTGGAAATGATGATTCTTTTATTCATACTATTGTTTATGAAGGAAATGGAGTTATTATACACTCTTTAGCTAGTCTTGATCCAAAATATTGGGGCGTAGTAAAAGAATCTTTAAAAACCTATTTAGGAAGAAGTGAAAGAGATAAATTTGTTGTTCTAAGAGCAAAAAATATAACATCTGATGATATTAAAAAAGAACTTGAATTTGCAAATAAACAAGTTGGAAAACCTTACGATTCATTATTTTTATTCAATTCTGGCGATAGATTTTATTGTACCGAGTTAGGCTATCAATCAATTTTAGCTATGACAACAAAAGTAAGAGTATTACCTCATAAAGAAAAATATGGTTGGCAAATAGTTTCTAATGATGATTTTATGGATTCTCCAGACTTTGATACTGTTTGGACACTAGGAAGAGAAAGAGCTGCTATTGGTAAGAATCATACATATTAATTAGAAAATTTTGTTTAGAACGTTCTTGTAACTCTCTAAAAAGAGGGCGTTTCATAAAACGCCCCTATATAAACATTTGGTTACATTTTTGATTAAATTAGTTTTATCTTAAATAAAATCCCGTTTCTTTTGTATAATTAACATTCAAAAAATTACAAATACAATCTATTTCCAATGCATTAAGTTTATTTTTATCATTATTAAGTTCTTCTACTATTTGATTTTTTGATATATTAGTTGGTAATTTAGATTTATACAATAAATAAAAAGATAAAAAATCTATAATAGATTGAGGAATAATGTTACTATTTATAGAAGTAACTGTTTTTTGAAAAATAGCAAGATCTTTTCTAATAGTTTCTTGTGGAGCTTTATTTATCTGCATAATAATATTTTGAAAAATTCTTTTTCGTTGTTCTTTTTTCTGTTTTATATTTTCTTCAAAATCTCTTATTAAATTAGGAAATCTATTTAAAACTAAAATTATGGTATTTATATTTTTAAAATATTCTATATATAATGGTTTATCAGAATTTTCAAACATTTTTTTCAAATCAAGTAATGATTTTTTTATCTTATTATATTTTGATATTATGAGTTGTTTATTAAATTCAACAGAACCACTTATATTCATTGGTAAATCAACAAACATAGAAGCTAAAAATTCAAAACTTCTAAGAATATTATCCTCATAAATCTCTATCATATTTTGAACTAATGATTGTATTTCTTTATAACTAGTAATTTCTTTCTGTATTATTTTTTTATTTATCGTTTTAAATTTTGACAAAAATATTTCAGCATTATCTTTTATAGAATAATCAAGATCATTAAATATGTCTGATTTTATCATTATTTCATCAGTTTTTTTTGCTCTAGGAACATAACGCCCATCTCTTGTAATATAAGCATAAGTAAAAAGAGTATGATAATTATTTATATCAATCTCTATTAATGAGTTATTATTGGTATCTTTTAAAACATTTGCTTTTATATATCCTGTTTTGGGTAAAAAACTACTAACAATTAAATGAGGAGAAGAATCATCTACCAAAAATTCTTCTATTTTTTCCATACTTATAATTAATTTTTCTATTCTAGTAAAACTATCCGTATAAAAAGTTAATTTTGATAATTTTTTTTCTACAAAATCTTTTAACATTTCAGCAATTTCTTCTGGGATATTAAAAATATTATAATCTTCATCAAAAAAGGTATTTGCTTCTGGTTTAGAAATATATTCAACTAACTTAAAATTTATTTGACTTTTTAATCTTTTTACTTCAATTAAAAGTGTATATATATCAAATTTTTCTTTTATTATGGTTAAATCTGAATCTTTTAGCTTCTTTTGACTTGTTCTAGAATCTATTTTATCTTGAGTTTCAGAGTTAGAGGAAATATTCCTTTTTTTTAAATCAAATAATTCTTTATCTATTTTTGATATTTCTTCAATCAAAGTATCTTTTATATTTTCGAGATAACGAAGACTTTTATTTATTTCTCTCATTTCATTTTTATTATTATTATCAAATTCTTTTATACTTCTTATATCATTAGAATCTAAATTAGAAATATTTTTAGGATATTTATATAATACTTCTTTTATATCCTCTTCATTTTTAGAAGATATTATTGATCTAAGTATTTTTTCAGGTACTTTTGGGGTAGTAATTAAATTTTTAGTATTAAAATAATCATTACTTTTTTTTGAAATAATATTTTTTAAACTGTTTCCAGAACTAGAATTTGGTCGTATATTAATCTCTGACTCAGAATTCATTAACAAATATTTTAAAGAATCATTACTATTATTTTCTGTTTCGTTTTTTTTCTCAGGACTAGTATTTATTATTACTGTTTTAGTATCAGTAATAGATTTTTTTAATAAATCATTAGTTATAATAGTTTTATTAAAAGAGATATTTTGATTTATTGAATTAGCTAAAATATTTTCTTTTTTATAAGATAAAAGTTCTCTTTTTATTTCTTGCATATCTTGATATCTATCTTCTTTTTCTTTTGAAATTATTTTCATAATAATTTTTTCAAGATTTGGAGAAATAGATGGTAAATATTTAGATATTCTTATAGGTTCATCTAAGGTAACACTTCTTATAATTTCAAAGGCATTTTCTCCATAATAAGGAAAATTACCAGATAAAATATAATAAAGAGTGATTCCAAAAGCATATATATCAGTTTTATAATCCACATTTTTAGGATTTTGGATTTGCTCAGGAGACATATATAAAATACTTCCCATAATTGTTCCAGCTTTTGTAAGATGAAGATTATCATCCATTCTTACTAATCCAAAATCCATTATTTTTAGAGAAGTGTTATCGCAATATATTATATTTGCTGGTTTTATATCTCTATGAATTATTTGTCTGTCGTGAATATATGAAAGAGCATCACAAACTTGTGTCATAAGAGGTACAATAAAATCTTCTGCCAAAACACCATTGTCTATTACTAAAGCTTCTAAGTCTTTACCATTTAAATATTCCATAACCATAAAACAACTTGTTTCATCTTCGCCTAAATCATAGACTGAAACAATATTAGGATGATTTAGTAATGCTAACGCTCTTGCTTCTCTATAAAATCTGGTTTTAACTTCATTTCTAGCTTCAGCTTGACTAACTGGAGGTATTTTTACCGTTTTTATTGCAACCATACGTTGAAGCCTTGGATCACGTGCAAGATGCACCGTTCCCATTCCACCACTTCCAACTTGTTTTATTATTTCGTAATTTTTTAAACTCATTCTATAATTTTAAACTTAAATGATATAAAAAAAAAGATAATATTTCCTAAATAATAAAAAAAACTGATAAAATGTTTATTTGTAAAAAATTTTAAAAACAAATTTTGATTGAAGGTATAAAACATGAAAATTTATAAAAAAACTGTATTACTTTGTATGTTGTCTTTTTCGTTATATGCTTGTCAAAACACAACTAGCACAACTCCTAAAATTGTAACCCCTTCAGTTGAGCCTTCGTTTTCATTGCCAACATTACCAAATGATTTAGTACCACCGATAAAAGCCCCTATTATTTTAACAACTCCTTCACCATCATCAACACCGTTAACTATACCATCTTCTTCAGTATCTCCTTCTAGCAACAATAATACTTCAGGAACGATAGGGACTACATCTGATATAAAAGATTTAGCAACTTTTAATGGAAAAGTTTATGATAAAAATGGATTTCCTCTTAATGATATAAAAGTATCTGCAAAATCAATTGATCCAAACGTAAAATGGGAAGGTCAAGAACAACTAACTCAATCAGGTTCTTATGTTTTTAGAAATGCTCCTGTTGGTGTAAAACTTGAAATATTAGCAAAAAAGCAAAATTGGACAACAAGAACAAGAATAGAAGTTTTAAAATCTAATTTAACTGGAGATCCTCAAGCTAATATATTTGATTTTGGAAAAGGTGGCGACAATACAGATCCAAATAACTTTTATTATTTACAAGATGAGCCTGAAGTTATGTTATTAAAAATAAATGGAATTGCAGCTAATTATAATCCAAATCAAGATAAAAAATCAGATCTTGAGCCAGAAAATTATAGTGCAGACATAAGAGGTATAAGTGCGAGTAATGTTCTTCTTGAATTAAATTTTAGTGAGCCTGTTATAAGAGATGATGTTGAAAATTATTTTAGAATTAGATCTCAAAAAATTAATGATAAATATTACACAATAAACAAAAATAATTATTCTATAAAATTTGATTGGAGTTTTGATGATAAATCTGTGTTAATAAGATTAAAAGATATTTTGTTAAATTCTTCAGGATCAGATGAATATAAATATAGTTTAGATTTCACATCTCCTTTTAGAGATTCTCAAAATATAAAAGCTCTTTCTGGTAATTATTTTAAATTTAGTGGAACAAAATCATCTGATTTTTATGTTTTTTCTGCTAAATAATTAAAGGAATATTAAAATGACTCAAGTAAATCAAATAGAAGCCGATGAAATTTTAGAAATTTTTAATAAAAAAAATGAAAGTATTTTTTTTATAGATGTTAGAGATCCTGAAGAATTAGAAGAAGGAACAATACCTAATATAAATAAAATATCTTGGAATGAATTTCCAAAATATATTGAAAATTTAGATAAAAATAAAAAATATATTATTGTCTGTAACACTGGTGCAAAAAGTAATAGAGGGGCTGAAATAATGTTAAAGCAAGGTTTTTCTGATGTTTCAAGTTTTTCTGGCGGAATGTTATCTTGGTATGAGAATGATTATCCTTTAGCATAAATATATTGTAAAATATAAATATTATTTTTTAAGAGGTTTTTATATATGAGTAATGAAAAATGGGATTATACAGTAACACAAGTTCAATTTCAAACACCACCTCTTGATCTTACAAAACCTAAGAGTCTTGAAGCTATAGAAAGCATGAAAAGAATGGGTGAAGATGGATGGGAATTAGTTAATATGATTCAACAAAATATGATATTTACCATGTTTTGGAAAAGAGAAAAAAAGAAACCTGGTGAAAGTTGGACAAGCTAATTTTTTGACTAGAATAAAAAATTAAGGATTTAGAATTAATTAATATCCGTTCAATAGAAACGCAAATATCCATTGCAGGGATTTGATTCATCAAATCCTTTATATGTAAGTTAAGTAAGTTATTTAATTTTTGATCCTAATTATTATTTTAAATGGTTTTATCAAATGGAAAAAGAATATCAGAAATTTCTTTCTATTTTTGCAGAAGAAATTATTTCAAAAAACTATTCTAAGGCTTATGATTCTTTTAGTGATGGATTAAAAGATTCTATTACTTTAGAGCATTTTAAATCTGTTATAGAAAAAAATATTATAGAAATAAATGATGAATGGGAACTTGAAAATACTCTTGAATATCCTGAATATTTTGAAGTTGATGGAAATTCATCTCTTAAATTAGATTATTTTTTGGAAGAAAAAGATAATTATAGTTTGTTTAGATCTTCTGAAAAAATACCATCAGATATAACTAAAGATAATTATTTATATTGGGGCTCTATTTCTTTTTTAGTTTCAGAAAAACAACAAGGATATATTGATTTTGATGGTTGGTTTGATTTTTGGTGTATTTTAATAAAAAAAGATGATAGCTATAAAATAAGCTATTTTGAGATACATGATTTGGACTAATTTTTTCTTAAATTATATACAATTATAAATGTATCAAAAATACTTTTAATTCTGCTTTTTAATGTTATATTGTATTAAAAAATTAGATTTAATTTTGGTTTTATCAATCTATAAAAAAACAATAAAAACCAATTTTGTAATTTTTTAAAGTTAAGAAGTAAAAGGTGTATTTATATGTCAGTGATAGATAAAAAGGGTAATTTTTTAGGTAAAATAAATGCCATTGATTTATTTATAATATTAGTTGTAATTTCTACAATTTGTGGTTTTTTTTGGGTAAAAGCTGGTAATTCGTCTCTAACAAAAAAAGTAAAAGCAGAAGGGAAAGCTACTGTTAAGATAGCTATCAGAGGTGCAAGAGTTGAAGATATGAAAGTTTTTGAAAAATATAAAAAAGCCTATATTATTATAAGAAATCAACCTTTTGATAATGTTGATATTGTTAGCGTAAAAGCCTCAAGAAGACCTCTAACTTTTTATGTTCCTGAAGAAAAAAAACCAATGAAATTTGTTAATTTTGATGATGAGTTAGCAACAGATGTTGATATGGTTATAAGCGGAGATGCACAATTAACCACAGATGATCCTCCTAGTATTGTAATGGGTGGTAATAAAGTAAAAGCAGGTATTCCTGTAGAATTAGAAACACTAGAATATAAATTTACAGGATCAATTATTTCTGTAAAAATGCCTGGTCAAGTTGAATAATAAAAATGCCATCTTTAGAAAATATATTTTATAAACTTAGTCTTAAAAACAAAGAAGATTTTTGGAAAAACATAATAAGTAATAGCTTATTAATAAAAAGTGTAGCTTTTTTTATAAGTTTAGTAGAAAAATTTGTTTCCCCTATATCAAAAGAAAGTTTTACAGCTAAAATATCAGAGTTATTAACATTAGCATCTATTATGCTTCTTATATTTGCGTCACCATTTGTTTCTACAGAATTTAATGCAAATCTAATTATTTTATCAGTTGTTTGTACTTCATTACAACATTTTATAAAACCTGAAACTATATCAAGAAAAACAGATATTTTACTTCTTAGTGTTGTGGTATTTTTTGCTATTAATTTTATATCCGTAGGTTTTTCACCTTATATAATGGCTTCACTAAAAGGTTTTTCTAAATTAATAATTTATTTTTTGGCCTATATGGTTTTTATGGTTAATTTAGGAAGTATGAAAAATTTAAGATTGGTTTTATGGGCTATGGTTTTTTCTTCTTCTATTGTTTCGGCTTATGGTTGTTATCAATTTTATATAAAAGTTGAACCTTATCAAGGGGCTTTATGGGATGATCCCAATGCTATGACTTTTAAAACAACTAGAGTTTATTCTTTTCTAAAAAATCCTAATTTATTAGCAGGATATTTGATTCCTACGATTTCTTTTAGCACTGCTTTTTATTTTCTTAATATTGGTTGGAGAAAATTATTAATTTTAGCCTCATTAGCAGTTCAAGTACCTTGTTTGTATTTTACATACTCAAGAGGAGGATGGTTAGCCGTTTTAGGTATATTAGGAACTTTTGCAATAGGAAGTTTTTTTATTTATTATGAAAAAATAATAAAATCTAAAAACGTAAAACTATTTTTTATAGGTAGTATTATATTAGGAATTTTAGCTTTTATCGGTTTTTTAATAAAATCACCTGCAACTTTAGAAAGATTTACTAGTATTTTTACATCAAGAGGACACTCTTCAAATTCTTTTAGAATGAATGTTTGGATTTCTTGTTGGCATATTTTTAAAGACAACTTATTAATAGGTATAGGGCCTGGAAATACTACTTTTGAAAAAATTTACCCATTATATATGTTTAGTGGTTTCAAAGCTCTTTCCGCATATAATATTTTTTTAGAAACTGCTGTAGAAACTGGTTTAGTTGGGTTAATATCATTTGTCGGAATGATTGGATTACATATTCTAAGATCTTTTTGGGGAATAGTAGGAAAAACAAGCTATAATACAAAAATGCTTCTTTTAGGTTCTTTAGCAGGATTAATAGGTTTAATAATTCAAGGAATGGCAGATACTGTATGGTATAGACCTCAAGTACATATCCTTCTTTGGTTCATTATGGCGATAATTACTATAGTTAGTAGGGATGAAATAGCTTATGGAAACGGAAAAGACTCTTGAACATATAATTGTAAGTTTTGCTCCTTTAATAGATAAATCAACTAATTTGGGTATTTCAGGTAACCAAAGAGATTTGTATTTTTTAATGGATGATTTAGTAAGACAAGTAAAAGAACATTATCCCGATATACCATGTAAAAATAAATGCAGTTTTTGTTGTGAAAGTTTTGGTTTACCAAGAACTACAACTGTAGAATGGCAAGTTATTTATAAATATATGAAGAAAGAAATGCCTGATGAAATAAAAAAAACTGTTATAAAAAATGTAATTGAAAAACATAGTTCTCAAATACCTGAACTAATGAAAGAACAAGAAAGAATTCAAGGACCTCATACAAAAAAACTAGAAATAGAAACTGAAAAACCAAACTTTAAATGTGGTTATTGTCCATTTTTAATTGAAGGTTCTTGTACTATTTATCCTGTTAGACCTTCAATTTGCAGAGCTTATGGATATTTTTCTATAAGAGTGAAAGGGCAATCTCAACTTTTTACATGTCGCCCAGCAGCAGATACAATGATGGCAATTTTAAAAGAAAAAGGTGTTGAAAATTGGGTTTTACCTGTTTGGGATAAATTTACAGAGAAAGTATTTGAATTAAATAATAACAAACCTGTATCTACTTTACCAATATGGCTTATGATTCATTTAGATGAAAATAATGAATTAGAAAAAGAGCTTATAAAAGAACCAAATTTTGATAAGGCATATATTTTTTACAAAAATGATTAAAATTAAATAAATTCTTAAAATATAAAAAGCCCTTTAATAAGGCTTAGTTTAGGTATTAAAGGGAAATATATTTCTTGTATATAAAAATTTAAACTTATTTTTCTTGGACTTGCTCCATAGAATTTTTCATATTTTCAACCATTAAATTAAAATTCTTTGCTAATTCACCTATTTCATCTTCACTTTCAACTTTAATATTACTAGCCAAACTAAATCTTGATATTGTTTTGGTTGCTTTTGTTAATTCAGAAAGGGAAGTTGTTATTTTTCTAATAATACCAACAACAACAATAAGTACAATTAGCCCTAAAATAGACATAACAGTCGAAATAAGAAATACTAAGCTATTTTGCTTTGTAGATGACTCTTTTTCATACATAGTTACAGCATTATTTGCTTCTTTTAGCAAAGCCATATTATTTTCTCTAACATAAGTTACACTATCTTCAAATTTTTTATTTTTATCGGTAGCACTAACAACAATAGTTATATTATTATGTATTCCCTCCCATAAACCTTTTACTTTTAATAATTGTTGGTTTATCGAATCTGATGGTGTTACCATTCCTCTATCTTTACTTCCAGAAATTAATATACCTAATGTTGTATCAAAATCTTGAGACACAACAATAAGATCTTCTTTTGCTTCATTGTGTCCTTCTGAAATAGAAAATACATTTTTTGAAGCTCGTTGGCTTAACATTCTTAATCGACCTGATTCGTTAATAGCAGGTCCATAAGCTTTTTGTGCATTAAAAATATAGAAAAAAGCTAATACGGTAATTAGATTTAATAAAAATAATAAACCAATACTAATTCCTAGTTTTTTCCCAATGCTTTTAGAAATTCCGAACATAATAATTTAATCCTCCTTGGATTTAAAATAATGATGGTAAAATAGAGTTAAAATCCAATATTTTTGAATTATATTCAATAATATTAAGTTGAAAACAACTTTTATCTACTAATCTTACTAAAGCTTTATACTTTGCATTTTTGTCAAATAATTTTATTGCTGGTGCTTTAGTGTATTTTTTAAATAGTTCTTCACTATCTGATGGAACGGCATTTGTTGTGATATAAAAAGCACCTTGTAATGAAGAAGCTATTTTTTTTATTTCGATAACATTAGTAACAAATTCCTCAAACGCTTCTTTTGAGCAATCACCATAAGTAACAAGAAAAAGAGGCTTTTCATTTTCATCTTCCATTATTGATGGAAAAAGATAATTAATTTGTTCTGAATATTTTTTAAAAAAACTTACTTTTTTAATTTTTGGAATAGTATTAAAAATAAGTCCTAATGCTTCTTTATTTGATGAAGCTTCTATTATATAAAAATAAGTATTTAACATCCAATTCAAAAATTTTAAATAAACATTCGTATTAACAAAATCATCAAGATTAAAATCAACATTATAGTCATCAATTCTAGGTTTCTTAAACAAATTTAGTTCTATATTCAAATTTTCTTTTATACTTTTAGTAAGTTCTTGTGATATTTCTTCATTCTTATTTAAATCAAGAATAAATTCTAAAGTTGATCTAGTTTTATTTTTATATCCTACTTCAGCTTTAATACAACTTAATATATCAGGAATATCATAATCTAAAAGAGTAAGTCTACATTTATATATATCAAGAGTCATATTTGCATTAATTGTATTTAATAACTCCATAATATTATTATTAATAATTCTAACATTGCTATCTTCTAGATGTATGGAGAAAATAATTTTACTATCTTCTGTAGCAAAGTAATATTTATCTTGTGTACTTTCTTTTGTCAAAACAAAAAAACCAGTAAATTTTTCTTCACTCTTTGAAAGAGATGATATTAAATCTCTTAATTCACTTGATGATTCATTTGTTGAATGAAAAATATTATCTGCCGATAAAGTTAATATATTAGAAATTAAAAGTGGGTAAAATTTACTATTATATTTGGGTGTTTTTAACTCAACTATTGAAGAAATATCTGGAATACTTTTAATGATATTATTCCCTGCTACTTTTTGATCTATACTAAATGCACCAATTAAATAACCATTATAAGTAAAAACATAAGAATTTCTATTAAAAATAATAATACCTGTGAAATTACCTTCTTTTATAACATTTTTTATTATTTTTTTGCTATCAACATCTAAAAATTTTTCTGAGTTCCAATTTTCTAATAAAGAAGATATCCATAAAAAATTCTTTATGTTAGGATTAATTTTACTCAATATATCTTTGTTTAAAGAAGTTCTTGTTTTACTTACGGTATTATCTAATTTTGTTTTATCGATAATTGATGTATGAGAAATAATTGTTTTCATAAAAGTTTCGTTTTTTAAATTATTTTGAAAAACTTTATTATGGTTATCATTTTTTAGAATTAAAGTATCAGCTTCAGGTTGTATTTTTTTTGAATTCAATAAATCTAAAATATTTTCTTTTTCTAACTTTAATTCTAATGAACATAGACACTCTTCCATTTCTAAGGCTGATTGAAATCTTTCATTAGGAGATTTAGCTAAAGCTTTCATTATTACATCATCTAAGCTTTTAGGTATATTTTCTAAAGAATAAGAAGGTTTATTAGGAGTTTTAGTTAATATTTCTATTATTAAATCACCCATACTTGATGAAGTAAAAGGTATTGTGCCAACTAAAAGTTGATATAATGTTACTCCTAAAGAATATAAATCTGTTCTATGATTTATTTCTAAAGAACCTTGTATTTGTTCTGGAGAAGAATAAACCATACTACCAAGTAATTGCCCAGCTTTTGTTAAATTACTATTTTCTTGTTCATTATGTTTCGCAATACCAAAATCAGTTAATTTTATGACTCCTGATTTTGAAAACATAATATTATCAGGTTTGATATCTCTATGAACAACACCTTGTCCATGAGCATATTCAAGTGCTTTACATATTTGTATTCCTATATTTATAACAAATGCTATAGGTAAAGAATGATTAGCCTCTTTTAAAATATCAGAAAGATTTTTTCCACTCAAATATTCCATAACCATATAATAACGTGAATTTTCTTCACCAAAATCATGTATAGTAACAATATTAGGATGAGATAATTTTGCTATTGCTTTTGCTTCATGATGAAATCTCTGAACAAATTCAGTGAAATCAGACATACTCTCTGCATTTGAAACTTTTAGTACTTTTATGGCAACATGCCTTTCTAACCTATTATCTTTAGCAAGATAAACCTCTCCCATTCCACCCTGAGCAAGTTTTTTTTCTATTGTATAGCTTTGCTCTAAAAGAGGTAATCCTAGAACATTTTCCATTTTTTGTACCTTTTCAAATAACAAATCGAAAAATAATTAATTTTTAAAATGACTTTAAAGATAATAATTAATTGATTTATTTTTTATTCTAAGATAAATAGTAAAAAAAAATAATGATTTAAAGCACCTCTTAAATTGACATTAATCAATTTTATTAGGAGTACTAACTAAAATATTGAGTAGTTAATTTTTTCTTCTAATTTTAATAAAACAAAAAAAATAGCACCCTTTCGGATACTATTTTTTAGAACCAATTATTAGTTAGCTGTAGCAACTCTTTGTGAATTGTTAATGTCAATGTTAGCTGATGTAGAAGAATTACCAGAATCAAGAGGTCTTCCTGCTGGATCTGTAATTCTTAAAAAGTCTGAACCGTTTACAGGAAGAACTGATTTTAAACTTCCTAAAGTTACGCTATTAATTTTATCGTCATATCTTCCATCGACTGTTTGACCAGCAGAAATAATAACTCTGTCATCTTTATCAAATGCTTGAGGATTAAAATCAATTGTAATAGTATTATTATCAACCCTAGCAGAACTAAATGGACCAGTAGCACCACCATATTGAGTAAAAGTATTTGCGAAATTTCCACCAAGAGCTCGTGTCCATAAACCAACAGATGATTTATTGGTAACTGCATTTTGTAAATCGCCAGAAGTAAGCCTTGCTATTGAATAAACCGCTCTGAAATTTCCTGTAGCTTTTTCTTTATATCCTAAAATTGTTGCATTATTAGCAGTAGATGAACCGTTGGCTGCAAATACACCGTTAGTTGTCTTATAAGCAAATAGTTGAAGTGTAGAATCGTTAGCTGTTGTAGAATCTGTTGGATCTGCAAGTAATGCTTGAGGAACTGTTTGATTGATAACATCCATTGGTTTACTGAAAGTTATTCTAACAGTATCATTAGACGAAGTACCATCTATTGCTTGAATATTTGTTATAAAAGGATCAGCATCTTGATTTTTTACAGAAAAAACTGTAAAATCATTTATTTTACTTGGGCTGAATCTGAAATATCTATTAACTTTAGAAGCTTTATCAGTTTTGTCTCTAAAAGAAGCTGTAAAATCAACCATATATCTAGCTTCATCACCTGTTCTGTTAGCTAAAATAGCTTTAGACGTTTTAACTGTTACAGAAGAGTCATCAGCTGCCCATGCAAAAGATACTGAAGATAAATTTCTATCTATTGTAAAATTACTTTTTCTGTTATTAAAATTAGCTTGAGATGTAACTCTAAAATAATTTTCAACATCATCTCTTCTTACTGGTTCACTAAATATCATTTCAGCGGTTAACGAATCTGAAGAAAGCCCAGTTACATTTGGGTTTAAACCATCTGGTTTTCTAGGATTAGGATTTTTTGTGCTTGCACCATCAGAATCACTTACTGTTTTACCATTAATTTTTAATATTGTTACTTCTGGCTCATCTTGGATAGAATATAAGTTGTTAGGATCTGTTCCGTTAGCACCATTTCCACTACCAAAATCAAAAACGTTAGCTAAAGGATCTCCAATTAAATTTGATTTTAAAACTTCTGTTCTTAATCTTGTTGTCCAACCGTCTTTTTTAGCTGTTATTTCTAATCTAGCACCAACTGGAGCATTTCTGAATACATAAGCACCAGATTGTGTTTTTTGAGGTTCTCCTGTCCAAGCAACTGCTGGATCTACTGATTTAGCTGTTACTGTTGCATCATCAACTGGAACACCTGAAGTATCGAAAACTTTACCGTTGAAAGTAGCTTTTTCTTTAATATCTGATGTTGTTCCTGTTGTATTTTGTGGATTAGTACTAGAGTTAATAGTAGGAACTGTAGTTGTTGTAGTTGTTGTAGTTGTTGGAGATGCAACAGATGCAGTAGTACTTGGGACTATGGTTGGTTCAGTAGTTGGTATTGTTGTATTTGGTGTAGTAGTAGTTGTTGTTGTTGTTGTTGTAACTGGAATGTCTGCTGATGGAGAACCTGCGACTAATTTTATTACATCGGGTTGTGAAGTTTGAGGTATTGAACAACTTGCACAAAGAGCTACTATTGTTGCAAAAGAAATACCTTTTGTTAATTTTTTTTTGAGCATATTATGCTACTCCTTAAAATTCTCATTACAATTATTGTGGAAGAGAGTATAGGTATGAAAGAAAGGGAAAACTGGAACTTAGGCCATTTTAGAACGCATACATGCTCTGGTAGTAAGATTGATATTAAATTAATTCATCTTAATAAAATGAATACAAACATAAAATCATCTAAACTAATGAAACGAAAAGTAAAGATTAGAATTTATAAAAAACCATCTTAACCTTACCGATCAATCATAGCAAAGTTTATTAAAGATGTCTATGAAAAGTAAAATATTTTAGTATAATTCTACACATAACATTTTTTTTAAGGATGAAAACTTAAATAAGTTTTAGAAAAAGGTAAAATTATGGAAACAAAAAAAATAGGTCTCATGGCTTCCCATGATTCTAGTATGAGAACAGCAATGAAAACATTTAATGAATTTCTTGATAGAACAATTAAATGGAAAGGCAAAGAATATAAAATAGAACTAACTAGAATAATTGCTGAACCATTATTATGTGGAAAAGATTTAAGACCTGAAGCTGATTTAATAGTTGATAGAACAATACACTGGAATGATTATTATAGATGTTGGGCATATCAAGGTATGAATTCTCAAATGCAAATAATAAATAATAGTTTCTCTAATGATAATTTAGATAAACATTGTACTTATGATCTTATGGCAAGAGCTATTCATCCAGCTGATTATTTTCCTAAAACAGCATTATTACCACAATTTTATCCTTATACAGAATATCAATTAAAACAAGAGCTTTGGGGATATGAGCAAAACCTTATATCAGAAAATACAAAAAATGGTTTTGATCCTAGATACAGTAAAACAGATTGGAATAAAGTCAATAACTCATTGAAAAAATATACTAGACATAAAGAAAAAAGTAAAAGAATTAGAGAAGATTTTTATTATGGTGGAAATTATCTTAAAGAAACAATGGAACAAGTTTTTGATAATAAATTTCCTATTTTTATTAAAAAGGCTTTTGGTGGCGGAGGAAGTGATGTTTATAAAGTAGAATCATTACAAGAACTATATGATGTATATGATACAAAAACCAATGGAAGAACTTTCCATCTTCAAGAAGCAATTGAAAATTATGATACTTTTGTTAGATGTATGGCAATTGGGCCACAAATTTTACCTATGAGATTTGTTCCAGAAGCTCCTTTACATGAACATTATAGTCAAGAAAAATTAAAATTAAATCAAGATATTTATAATAGACTTTCTGGATATGTAAAATTCATAAACTCATATATGAGATGGAATTACAATTCGTTTGAAGCTTTAATAAAAAATGATAAAATTTCTCCAATAGATTTTGCAAATGCTTGTCCTGATAGTAATTTTACTTCATTACACGTTCATTTCCCTTGGTTAATATGTGCTTTAACAAAATGGTTTGCTTTTTGTGCTGTTACCAAAAAAGATTTAAGAAGAGATTTAGAGCAAGATAGATATTTGAAATTTTTAAATGATCCTAAAATAGATGGAGCTAAAAAATTTGAAATGTATAATGAAATTAGTGATGAATATTTTGAAATTGCTGATTTTGAAGAATTTTGTTATGAAAACTTCGCAGACATTGATGAAAAAATGATTGAATTTTATGATAAATACTTTGAAGATATAATTGCAATAGCAATACAAGACAGCGATTTTCCTAAAGAAGAACATTCAAGATTTTATCACGAATATAAAGATGCAATGGATAATATTTTTAGAGCAAATGCAGACGAGTATTTAACAACTTTTATTGCAAAGTAAAGTTGACTTATTAGTTTTTAAAAAATTAATAGTTGTATAAATATGATTTTAGATCTATTTATGCAACTTTTTTTATTAAATCATTTACTTGAATCAAAAAGATCTATAAAATTAAATTATGATTTAATGGAAATAAAATTTCGATATGAACTATTTTAAGGATATTATAGAAGCATCAAAAGATTCAAATAAAAAAAATGATGTAATAGAAGCTGTCAATTATCTTGTCAATAAAAATATTGATGAAATTTTTCCTACCATAAAAACTATCTTTTTTCATCCTCTTACTGCAAAAGAAATTAGAATTAGTTTAGGTAATATTATCGCTAGTACTAAAAGTAAAGCAATTTATAACATGCTTTTAAGTCATCTTATTCTTAGAAATTTTTCTGATTTACCAGCTATAATATATACTATTGGTGAATATAAAGATGAAAAAATTTATGATTTATTAGTAAGAGAATATACCACTTGCAATTTTGATTCTAAAATACAAATAGTTATAGCAATCGGAAAAATAAAATCAACCAAATCAATTGAGTTTTTTAGTAAAGTTTATAATGATGAGTCTATGACAAAAAACTTAACCCCAGAACAAATCCAAAAAATCAAAGAAAAAGCTGGAGAAGCTTTGCAAAATCAAGTTATTGATATTTAAAAGGTATAACCTGTTCCTAATGAAAAACCAACATCATTATAAGAAAAATTAGTTCCAAATGTATTTTTACCCATAATAGAGGCTTTTAGAAGTATTCCCCAAATATCATATCTAGCGGTTAATGAATAATCGATCGTATTAAAACTAGATGGAAAATTATCAAAACCAGATTTTACGGATACATAAGGATAATAATTTAAATTTCCTATAAAAACATAAGGAGCTAATTTTATTGGTCTATAAATAACATCTGCACCTATTCCAAAACCTAATCTACTTTGGTCTGCATCAATATAATCTAAGTCTCTTTCAGTTTCAACTTTTTCTAAACTTTTAGTATTAGAGGACGTATTAAAAAATTTTATATTTGGTAAAATAGCTAAGTGATCTCTTTGTATTTCAAATAAATAACCCAAATCAAAAGAATAAGAATTAATGGAGATAGATTGTTTTTCTTCAGGTATTTCAGGACTTACAGCAAAACGTTTTATGGGAACATTATCAAGTTCATAACTTGTTCTAAGAGAAATATTTAGAAAACTAGCATCTAAATTAAAATTAATTGGCCCATTGCTGTTACCTTTTAAATCTACATTGTTAAATTTTTCTGAAAAAGTGTTATTTTTATAAGTACTTCCAAAAAATATGTTAGGAACTAATTTTACATATTTAAAAGGCAATGGTTTTATTTTTATTTTACCTTTTAGATTAGATATATTTTCTTTAAAATACTCATAACCATCTTTTTCTATTATCAAAAAATCATTTTCATTGGATTTTATAAAAAATTCGCCGTTTTCATCACTTTGAGTTCGACCAGAAGAGTTTATTATAGTTGCATTTACCAAAGGTGCATTTGTTAACAAATCAACTGCTTTACCAAATACATAAGTTCCCAAATCTTTAGTTTCAAGTATTTTTTCAATTGTGTCCTCATCTGCTAAAGAAACATTATTAAAGTTTAATAAAAAAGATATTATTAAAAGTTTACCTAAAAATGTTGATCTAAAAATTTTACTCACAAAAAATCTCACTTGTTAGACAAAAATAAACTTTTGCTACTTTAAAATTTTATCATAGAAATATTTTTAAGTGAACAGTATATTAAACTTGAACTGGTAAATATATTTATTTTATTAAGAATAGCACCAAAATTTGCTTTTGTTTTAATACAAATAGAAGACAGTACTCCGAGATTTATTTGTATTTAATCTATTTAAACTTTTTGATTAGTATATTTTTTTAGATCTTTTACATCAAATCTTTTTATATGAATTTTTATTTCAGAAAGTTTATTTTTTGCTTCAACTTCTTTTTGTATTTCTTTTAAACCTTTATCTAATTTTATAATTATATCTTTTAATTTCTCAAAAAATTTAAGTTCTACAGAATTTATTTCTGTCATATCAAATTCTAAATTAAGCATTTCTTCGGCTAATTCAGCATTTTTAGCAAATTGCCTTACATTTTCTTCGGTTGCAGTTGATATTACATTATCAACAACTTGTTCTGGTTTAGAATTAGCCGATATAAGACCGTCTTTAAATAGAGATTCTAAAACTTCAAGAAGAACACTCTTTAAATCAGGGGAAATATTTTTTTCATTTATTAAATTAGATGAAGCTTTCTTTAAAGATAAAA
>JBBTGK010000159.1:0-8193 GCA_038060635.1 Cyanobacteriota bacterium
TATTTATCTTTAGATTCAAGTTTTAAAGCTCCTGGCCCTTTAAACCAAATTAATATTTTATCTTTTATTTTTGGTGTTTTTATAGAAAAAACAATTAAATCTTTCCAATAGGATAAATTAAGCCATAAAGGATTAAAGTTTTTAACAGGGCTAACAATACCATAAGTTGGTTCTTCTATTTCTTCTTCAAAAGTATTAAACATTTTATCCCAAATAATAAAAACACCTGCAAAATTTTTATCAATATATATATCATTTTTTGCATGATGAACTCTATGATGAGAAGGAGTATTCATAAATTTTTCAATAAAACCCATTTTTTTAATAGTTTTTGTATGAACAAAAAATTGATATATAAGATTTATTTGATAACAAACTAAAAACATATATACCGAAAAACCCATAACAGCTATTGGTAAGAAAAAAAATGCTGATATTGTATTTTGAAAAGAGCTTTGTCTTAGTGCTGTAGAAAGATTATATTCTTCACTTTGATGATGAACGATATGCGTTGCCCAAATAAAATTTATAGAATGACTTGATTTATGAAAAATGTAATAAGCTAAATCTACTATAAAAAAACAAATAATCCAATTAAATATAGAGTTTGTATTTATTTCAGTTATTTTAAAATTCTCATAACAATATAGATACATTGCTAAACCGATTGTTTTTAAAAAAGATTCAATTACTTGTTCTGTTACCCCGCAAGAAAGACTAGTTATTGCATCATTAAGTCTATATAACTTTTTTTTTGTTATTAATGAAAAAATTATTTCAAAAGCAATAAAAAGAAAGAAAAATGGAACAGCAAATTCTATATAATTTACATTCATTTTTTTGTCCATAAAAAATTTTAAATATAATACTATTTTATCAAATTTTTTTTATTTTAGTCTATATATTCTAAGTTTATATTTCAGCATTTATATTTCAGCCAAAATATTTACAGCATCTAAAGATGAAAAAACACCTTTAACTCTATTATCTTTTGTTACTATTAATCTATGGATATTTTTTTCTTGCATTATCTTACAGGCATCTTTAATAGTACAATCAACAGGAACTTCAATTACATTGGTTTGCATATAATCTCTTACAGGTTTATCAAGAATAGCAAGTGTATCTTGTTTAAAATGAGCACCTTCTGTGTAAAAACTTGAAATAGATTTTTGATCAAATACATGTGAAAGGATATCTGTTGTAGTAATAACACCCATTAAATATTTATTTTGATAATTAACAACAGGAACACTATGTATTTTATGCTTATTAAAAATATTTACAACTTGTTCTATAGTAGTCGAATCTATAACTGATATAACATTTCTTGACATAACATCAGAAATTCTTGGAATTCCATCATCAGGATGCTCATATTTTTCATATTCAGGTATTTCAATAGAATTTTTATCTATTGGTATTTGAGCTTGCCAGATTTTTTTCATCATAAAATCATGCCAAGGTACATTTTCACTTTGAGAAGAAAAATTAGATGTATCATGTTCATACTCTGATTGAAAGTTTTTGTTAAAATTTTGGCTTTCTTTACTATAAGGGCCAACGTATTTTTTCTGAATTGCTTGATTATGTAATCTTCTATCACGATATTTTTCACTCATGTGTCGCCATATAGCAATAGAATCAACTGAGCTATGAGACATTGAAACTGGTTCAATAGAACTTGTCCCTCCGATGCCAGAAACAGGTTCGACTATAGACTCATCATCCATTATATCTGATTTAAATACAGGCATTTGAGAATCTTTATTTTCAACACCTAAAACTTTTTTAAACATATTCTAACTCCTTAAAATTACAAATAATAAAAAAAATGTAATTTTTTATAAAGACCTAAATCAAAATTTAAAACCTATTCCTTAAGTAATTATATATTATTTTCTTACGAATAAATTTATAAGTTAAAAGCATTTTATTATTTTCTTAACAAGTTATTTTATTTTCATAGTATAATAATAGAGTTAAGTTAAGTTATTTTTTGCCAAAATATAATATGAATTTAAGAATAGACAATAAAATACAAGTTCAAAATATAGAACAAAAATCTAATAGTAAGGTTGTTGATAACTTTTTTGATAAAAATGTAAACCCAATAAAAGATAATGACTCTATTCTAATAAATAAAAAAGAAAAAGTAGCTTTTCAATCTATTAATGAAAACTTTAATGATAAAGAACAACTTATGTTAAAAGAAGTTGATTCTATTAAAGAGTTACCTGATTTTAGCAAAACACCTTTAAGAATTGGAATAGTTGTATCTCAAAAACAAGCAAATTTTACAATTCCAAATGGTAATGTTTATATAGAAACAAAAGAAGGTAGAAAAGAAATTGGTTCTTTTGATAGTCAAAAAACTTTAACAGTAAAAAATGAAAATAATCATTTAATAATATCAGATGAAAAAGGTAAAAATTTAGGTATTTTTGAAGAAGGTAAAATAAAAGTAGAAGGAAATATCTCTCCTGTAGCAATAAATGGTAAAAAATACAGAGGTGATTTAGAAATTTTTATAAATCCTGCTGATAAATCAAATTTTCATATTGTAAATGATGTAATGGTAGAAGATTATCTAAAAGGAGTTGTTCCTTCTGAAAGTTCAGCTTCATGGCCAATAGAAAGCCTTAAAGCACAAACAATAGCAGCTAGAACTTATGCTCTTTCAAATTGGAATAGAAGAGAATCATTAGGTTTTGATTTAATGGCAACCACATCAGATCAAGTTTATAATGGAATGGCTGTAGAGCATCCAGCTACAAACCAAGCTATATCAGAAACATCTGGAGAAGTAGCTTTATATAATGGAAAACCAATAAATGCTTTGTTTTTTTCATGTTCAGGTGGTTATACCGATTCTGCAAAAGAAGTTTGGCAAACAGATTTACCATATATTCAACCCGCAAAAGATTTTGATCAAAAAGCCCCAAAATACAAATGGGTTCAAACTTTTAATAATAATGATATCCAAACAGGATTAAAAAAATTAGGTGTTGATGCAGGAACTATTCAGAATATAACCATAAAAGAAAAAACTGAACATGGAAGAGCTACAAAGCTAACAATAAAAGGTTCAAAAGGTGAATTTGATGTTGATGGAAATAAATTTAGACTAGCCGTTGGCTTAAATAGTACTCGTTTTACTGTAGAACCATCTTTATCTGCAACAAAAAAATTACTTAGTTCAAAATCTCCTTCAGGGTTTGTTTTTAATGGTGGCGGATGGGGTCATGGTCTTGGTATGTCTCAATATGGAGCAAGACAAATGGCTGAAGATGGAAAAAGCTATGATGAAATAATAAAACATTATTATGCTGGTGTGGTTATTGGAAAGCTTGATAAAGCTCAATAGAAACAAGAAATAATATTTTTTTTCTATAATATAGAAAAGAGTTTGTCTGATTTGGTGTTAAGGAGTTATTAGTGAAAAAATTAAATACTTTGTTATCAATATTAATGGTATCGAGTCTTTTATTGACCAGTTGTAATAAAGGTTTTTCTTCTCTTGAACCAGAATCTCAAACAAAAGCATTTGGAGTAGAATTTCCTGATAGAACACCTTCAGATCAGCTTTTATTAAAATTAAATAATGCAATCGATTCTTCTACAAAAACAAAAACGACTCCTAATAATAAAAATTTAAAATTATATATAGATGGACCAGAAGCTTATCCTGCTTTAGAGGAAATGATTTTATCTGCAAAAAAAAGTGTTTATGTAGAGGTATTTGAATTTCATAATGATCCTACAGGTCAAAAAATAGCCGATGCTATGGTAAAAAAAGCTAAAGAAGGTTTAGATGTAAAATTTATCTATGATTTTATAGGAAATACAAACATTAAATTAATGACTTATATGGCAAAAAATGGAGTTGATGTTAAAACTTATGGTAAACAAAATTTTAGTTTAAATGCAACTGTTACACATAGAAAAATTTATATCGTTGATGGTATCAGAGCTATGACTGGTGGAATGAATATTGACAAAAATTTTGCCTCTAGCGGTTTGTTTCATGATATTTTAATGAGTTATGAAGGCGATACTGTAAAACAAACTATGGATGAGTTTTTTATAGATTGGGAAATGGCTGGTGGTAAAATAACTGCTGGTATGGAAAGCATCTATGAAGAGCCAGTTCCTGTAAACGATGGAGAAAAAGTATATAATGTTAGATTAGCTGTTACTAATCCATTAAAAACTAAAAAATTTCAAAAAAGAGAAGATTTATATGGAATGTTATTAGCTGTACTTGATAATGCAAAATATAGTATAAATATTGCTATGCCTTATTTTACTGAAGATAATTTTGTAGAACATATAATAAAAGCCAAAAATAGAGGCGTAAAAGTTAAAATTTTAATTCCTTATAAAACAAACATTGCTATTGTTACAATGGCAAATAAAATGACCATTAACCAACTTACAAAAGCTGGTGTAGAAGTTTATACTGGTGGTAAAAAAGATAATAGTTTTAATCATAGTAAAGTTATTACTGTTGATGATGTTTGGACTACAATAGGTTCATGTAATGCAGATAGTAGATCTTTTCATAACAATCAAGAGCTTAATTTAGCAATATCTGATGTTGATTTTACTAAAGAAGTTAATACACGATTTTTTGACCGTTTTATAGGAGAAGCCTCTAAAGCTGAATATGAAAATATTCCTTGGTATAAAAAACCTGTTTATAATCTAGTAGAAAGATTTGATTCTCTTTTATAAAAAATTTGGAGAATTATTTAATGAAAATAAATTTATTAGCTTTTGATAGAGTCGATTCTGAGTTACTTTACGATTTTTTTATTTCAGAAGATTGGAAATTTCATACTGGTTCAAAATCAACTAAAGAAACGTTTTTATCTTCTGTTGAAAAAGGTAACTATGATGGTATTTCAAATAAATCATTTTGGTTAGTTAATGATGAATCAAAAAAAATCGGCTTTCTAAAAATAGAAGATTTAGATGATGATATTCCTAGATTTGATTTAAGAATTTTAAGTGAATATAGAGGAAAAAAAATAGGTGAACAAGCTTTAAATGAAATGACAAACTATATATTCAATAATTATCCTGAAATATATAGAATTGAAGGTTGTACTAGAGAAGATAATTTTTCTATGAGAAAAGTTTTTAAAAAATGTTCTTATATTAAAGAAGGGCATTTTAGGAAAAGTTGGGCAGGAAAAGAAAGCAAAAATTATAAAGAATATTATGATTCTATTCTATATGCTACAATTCGTGAAGATTGGGAAGAAAAAAAGACTACATTCTTAAAATGGGATGATGATAATTTTTAGATAAAAATTATATTTTATCTATGATATAAAAATTTTAATAATACCTCATTTCTTTTTTCAAATAATATGAGGTATCATAAACAAATCTTAGTTTAATGTTGGATAATCTATATATCCTTTATCATCACCACCATAAAAAGAGTTTCTATCTGGTTCATTATATTCAATATTCAATTCAAATCTTTTAACTAAATCTGGGTTTGAAACATATAAAGAACCAAAAGAAATTAATTCTATCTTTCCATTTAATAATTCTTTTTCAGCTGAATCTTTATTATATCCACCATTAGCAATAATTTTTTTATCAAATAAATCACTATAAGTTCCTAAAACATCTTTAGGCCATGTAGGTAAATTATCTAATGGAAATAAAGCTAACATTAGATGTAAATAAGCCAAAGGTAATTTATTTAATTCTTTTATTAAATATGTATATAAAGCTTTTGGATCACTATCAATCATTCCATTAAAAGGAATTGAAGGAGATAATTTTATTCCAACTCTCTCTTCTCCAAAAACAGCTAATAATTCATTCATTATATCTAAAACAAAACGACATCTATTTTCAATACTACCACCAAATTCATCTGTTCTTTTATTTGCTCCATCAACTAAAAATTGATTTGGTAAATATCCAAAAGCTCCATGTAATTCAACACCATCAAATCCAGCTGTTAAAGCATTTTTTGCTGCTATACCATATTGTTTTATAATATCTTTTACTTCTTCTAATTCTAAAGCTCTAGGAACTTCATAATCTTGCATTCCTGTTGGAGTAAAATGTTGTTGACCTTCTATTTTAATTGCTGATGGAGCTACTGGTAAAATACCATTTCTAACTGATGAATGCCCAACCCTTCCTGTATGCCATAATTGAATAAATATTTTACCTCCTTTTTCATGAACAGCAGAAGTAACTTTTTTCCATGCCTCAATTTGTTTTTCTGTATAAATGCCTGGTGTAAATGGACTACCAATAGCTTGTTCTGAAATATTAACAGCTTCACTAATAATAAGTCCTGCTGTTGCTCTTTGCGAATAATAAGTAACTGTTGAATCAGTTACTAAACCATCTTTATGAGCTCTACTTCTTGTCATAGGAGCCATTACAACTCTGTTATTTAATTCTAATGAACCAATTTTTATTTTTTCTAATAACTTCATATTTTCCTTTTTAAAGATTTTCTTTAATTTTTTATTTGTTATACTCAATGAAAATTTTTTTGCGAAAAATAATTAACTATAAGTTTATATTTACAATCGTCTTATCTGATTACTTTTCACTTTTTACTTTTCACTAAGTATATTATAATTTTAGCAGTTAAATTATTTTTGATAATCTATTTATAATTGACATATAGTCAAATAAAATTTTACAATTAGATTTTTAAAATTTGTTTAAATTGATAAATTTGGAGTAGAAAATGGATTTAAATTCATTAATAGTTTTTAATAGAGTTGTAGAATCAAATAGTATTACTAAGGCATCTGAATCTTTGAATAGAACAAAACAATCCGTAAGCCATACAATTTCTTCATTAGAAAAAGATTTGCATGTTCGTTTTTTTGAAAGAACTACTCGTAAAATTAGACTTACTGAAATTGGGAAACTTTTTTATGAAAAATCTCGTAAAATCGAAGATGATGCAAAATCAGCTTTTGAATTATTAGAAGAAACTAAAAAAGAACCTTGTGGAACTCTTCGTATAACTTCAACTCATTTATTTGCAGAAATATTTCTTGAAAAAGTAATCATTAACTATCTAAAAAAATATCCTAAAAGTAAAATAGAAATGATATTAGATGAAAAACAAGTTGATCTATTAAAAGAAAATATAGATCTAGCAATAAGAATGGGAAATTTAGAAGATTCTTCTATGAGGTTTAGAAAATTAGGTTCGATAAATTTTATATGCTGTGCTACGCCAGAATATCTAAAAAATACGCCTGAAATTAATCATCCTTCATCAATATTAAGCCATGAATGTCTTGTTTTGAAGGGGCAGAGTAACACTACAAAATGGAAATTTACTAAAAATGATGAAGAAGAAATTATTACACCTAAATTTAAGTTACGAATAAATAATCAAAAAATTTTACTTAATTCTACATTAAATAATTTAGGTATTTCTATAATGCCATATTTTTTATGTAATGAATATTTGGATAAAGGTAAATTAGTTAGAGTTTTACCAGAATGGAAAATTTCTGATGGTGAAGTTAATGCTCTTTTTTTAGATAAAAAGAAAAGTAATATTAATTTAAGGACTTTTCTTGAAATGATTATTTTAGAATTTAAAAATATAAAAATTTAATTAGACTTTTATTACCTTGACTACTAGTTGACTAAAAGAAATATTTTAGCTACAATTAAAGATCTGAACAATAAAAAAATAACTGTGAATGAATAATCGGACAAAAGAATGACTTTATTTGGAAAAGAGCTAGAGTTAATAAGAAAAAGAGCTGGTTTTACTCAATATAAATTAGCTAAAGAGCTTAACATGTCTAGATCTCATATAAATAGGATTGAAAGTGGCGAAAGAAGAGCTAACAAAGAACTCTTAATGAAAATAGCTAATGTTATGAATCTTGAATCTTATAGCATTAATAAACTTTTAGTACTTTCTAATTTTGATATGGATATAGATAAAACAAGTGCTGGTTTTAAAATATGTTTTCATTTAGCACTTGAATTTAAAAGAAAAAATATGCTAAAAGAAGCTGAAAAAACACTTGAATTTGGTATGTTTAATTTTGAAAATATAATTGAGCTTCATGCCTTACAAGCAAATATGAATCTAATTAAACATGATTATGATGGTGCAATTAAACAAAATAAAGAAACAATTAAATTATTTGAAAACCTTAGTAAAGATTC
>JBBTGK010000160.1:0-20288 GCA_038060635.1 Cyanobacteriota bacterium
TATTGAGTATACTCTTAAAAAAATTTAAAAACACTAAAATCATTAGTAAAAATCCTAGAATTAAAAATACTGATCCAACAGTAATCATTTGGGTAAAGGGTTTAGTAGCTTGAGTTTTTAACCAATGAACAAAAACAAACAGCCCAAAACCAAATCCAATCAAAAAAAAAGTCATATTCGGGGTGTCTTACAAAAGGTAAGTGAGCATGAAGTACAATAGCCGAATAACCAACAGGCATAAAATTTTCTCCCAAAATATAAAAACTTACTCTATTCTAACTCAAAATTTGGTAAGTTTGAAAATAAAAAAATAAAAAAGCTATCTTTTTTAAGATAGCTTTTTGTTAAATGTAATTTTTTTTTTTGTTAAATCTATTAATTTAGATATTAAACAAAAAATTTACTATTTAATGATGAGCAGATAAACCAAGCCATGCAGCTAATATTGGAGCAATAAGAAGAGCAACAATATTCATAACTTTAATAACTGGATTAAAAGCAGGTCCTGCTGTATCTTTAAAAGGATCTCCAACAGTATCTCCGATTACAGCCGCTTTATGAGCTTCTGAACCTTTACCACCATGATTACCTTCTTCAATATATTTTTTAGCATTATCCCAAGCACCACCACCAGTTGACATTTGGATAGCCAATAATAAACCTGTTACAATACTTCCCATTAATGCACCACCAAGCATTTCAGCTCCAATTTTAGGGCTAAATATACCTACGCCTAAACCAATTACTAAAGGAACAACAACTGGCATAAGTGAAGGAATTAACATTTCTTTTAAAGCTGCTTGTGTAACAATGTCAACACATTTAGCATAATCAGGTTTATCAATACCTTCTAATATTTTCTTTTTAGCAAATTGATCTTTTACTTCTTCAATAATTGCAAAAGCCGCTTTTCCAACAGCTTCCATACAAAAAGCTCCAAAAACAAAAGGAACAACTCCACCTAAGAAAATACCTGCTAAAACATAAGGAGAATCAACATTAAGATTCAAAACAGATTTTGATGTAGCTGGGTCAATAAATTTATTACCATAATCAGCAAAAAGAACTAAAGCTGCTAAAGCTGCTGAACCAACTGCATAACCTTTTGTAACTGCTTTAGTTGTATTTCCAACAGCATCAAGAGCATCTGTGGTTACACGAGTATTAGGAGGCATTTTTGCCATTTCTGCAATACCACCAGCATTATCAGTAATAGGTCCATAAGAATCAAGAGCAACAACTATTCCTGCCATAGAAAGCATAGACATAGCTGCAATAGCAACACCATAAAGTCCGCCCATTGCAAATGAAGCTACAATTGCTAATACAATAACAATTATTGGATATCCTGTACTTTTTAAACCAATAGCAAGACCAGAAATAATATTTGTAGCTGCGCCCATTTCACTTTGTTTTGAAATATCTTTAACTGGTTTAAATGCTGTAGAAGTATAATATTCTGTAATAACAACCATTAAACCTGTAACTACTAAACCAACTAATGAACATAAGAATAAGTTCATATCGCTAGAAACACCTGTACCATCAGGAAGATTCATCTCTGGTCTATACATCATTTTAGAAACACCAAAGAAACCAATTGCACCAACAATACCACTTACAATTAAACTTTTATATAAAGCACCCATAATATTATTGTTTGAACTTAATTTTACAAAAAAAGTTCCAATTATTGAAGCAATAATAGCGATAGAACCTATTGCTAAAGGAATCATAACTCCTTCTTGAAGAGTAGGAAATTTTAAACTTCCAATTAACATTGTTGCAGTAGCTGTAACAACATAAGTTTCAAAAAGATCTGCTGCCATACCAGCACAATCACCTACATTATCACCAACGTTATCAGCAATAACAGCAGGATTTCTAGGGTCATCTTCTGGAATTCCAGCAACAACTTTACCAACTAAATCTCCACCAACATCTGCTGCTTTAGTGAAAATACCACCACCGATTCTAGCAAAAAGACAAATTAAACTTGCTCCGAAAGCTAAACCAATCATTGGTTCAGTTCCTTTTTCTGGAGCGATATTATGAATTAAAGCATAAAAACCAGTTACACCAAGTAAACCTAATCCTACAACAAAAAGACCTGTAACAGCCCCACCCTTAAATGCTACATCTAAAGCTTGTTGAAGTCCTTTTGTAGCTGCTTGAGCAGTTCTTACATTTGCTCTTACAGAAACATTCATTCCTATATAACCAGTTAAAGCTGAAAAAACAGCTCCTATTACAAATCCAACTGCTGTTAACCAACCAAGTTGAGGAATCATAAGCATAAGAATTGTTATAACTACACCAATAATAGCAATAGTTTTGTATTGTCTATTAAGATAAGCCATAGCTCCTTCTTGAATAAAACCTGATATTTCTTTCATGGTTTGATTACCTTGATCTTGTTTCATAACCCAAGATGCAAGAAAACCACCATATAAAATTGCAATTATTGCACACAACACAGGCACAAATAATAAAACGTTTGAGTCCACGAGATTACAACCTCCACTTCAATGAATAATCTAAATTTCTAGTACTAATTTTTATTGTCAAAAATCAAATTTTTAGTTAAATTTAAATTAAGATTATACCATAATTTATAATCATGGCTACTATTTTGACATTTTTTATAAGCTTTATAATAAAGTGCTTTTAGCCTTGTATTTATAAAATATAGACTTAATGTAAAAAACATTTTTTAATATAGGTTAAAAAAAATTAATGGAATTGGAAATCAAGTATTTTCCTTAACAAATCTAAAATCAAAATTACCTAAAGCAAATAACAATATTGATATAAAAATAAAGAAAGGAAATAGTTCTTGATATTCTTTTTCTTTTGATATTTTACCTTCAGTTAAATTTAATTCGCTCATTTGAGTCGATATTTTTGATTGAATATTATTTTCAAAAGTATCTTTTTGAAAATTAAAATAATATCCATTAGTTTCCTTAGAAATTTTTTTAAGAACATCCGAATCTAGTTTTGTAATAACATCTTGATTATTATGTGTTTTATAAATATTTTGTCCATCCAAATTTTTACCCAAAGGTATTTTAGAACCTTCTTCAGAGCCAATTCCAATTGTATTAATTATAAAAAAATCTTTTTTAGCTTTTATAAGGGTGTCTTCTAAAGCCAAGTTTTTATCAGGTTCTTCACCATCAGATAATATAAAAATTAGTTTTTTATTTTTATCAAAATCTTTTTTTTCCTCATTTTTATCTAATTCAGTTTTTTTTCTAAAAAATCTTTTCATAGATGTTTTTATAGCAGTATTTAAATCTGTGCTTCCAGAAGGAATATAATCAAAAGAAAGATCATTTAAATAAGTTTCAACCATTTCATAATCATTAGTTAGGGGCAAAACAGGAATTGCCATTTCTGAAAAAATAACAATAGATACTTTTTCACCTTTCATATTTTTTATCATTTCTCTAATAAAAGTTTTAGCACCTTCCAGCCTTGTAACTTTAATTTTTGAATTTATTAGTTCTACATCATTGGCTTTCATGCTATTAGAAATATCGACAGCAAAAACTAATTCAATATTTTTATCTTGCATTTCTGTTTCGATTTCTTTTCCTAATGGTCTTGATAATGAAAGGATCATAAAAAAAATAGATGTTATAATTAAATAACTTGCTAAGCTTTTAACTGTTATAGAGTTTGAAAGGTTCATTTTTTCAAGACTTTTATATTTTAAAAGAAGTTCTCTTTTTTTATAAAAATCTTTTTTACCAGATTCAAATAAAATAATTATTATTGGTATGATTATTAAAAACCATAAACACTCTTTGTAATAAAAAATCATATATTAGTTATAAACAGGGATAAAAATATCAAAGATAGAACCATAATCTTTTTTTGAATCAAATTTTACATAACAATCATTTTTGCTTATGTTTATGATTGCTTTTGTTAAACCTAGTCCTTTAGAATCTTTGGTAGAAAAATAAGGTTCAAAAACACGAATAAAATCTTCTTTTTCTATACCACAACCATTATCTTTTATTGAAATTTTAATATAATTTAAATTTTTAACAACTTCAATAGAAAATATTATAGTTACTTTTTCAGAAAAATCCATTGATTCATTTGCATTCATTATTATATTTTCAATAGCTTCATAAATTAGCTCTTTATCAATGTAAACTGAATAATATGATATATTATTAATATTTGAAATAAAATTTACTTCAGATTTTCTCTTTTTTAATTCATAAACTATTTCTTCTAAACTATAAATTTTTTTGTGAACAAAAATTTCTTCTGAAAATGAAAAAACATTTTGGACTATATTTTTTAGTTTATGTGAATAAAAACTAATATTAGATAAATAAGTAATCAAAGTATCTAAATTAAATTTATCATTATCATTTATTTTTATATTATTATCATTTATTATCTTTTTTATATTAAAGTTTACCGATTTAGTTTCATTTATTACTAAATGTAAATTACCAAGAATACCTGTAAGTATATTTAAAATATCATTTGACGTATTACTTTCTATTTTTGTCAAAAAATCTATTTGAGATAAAATTTTGTTATTTTTATTAAAAATATTGTTTTCAATTTTTTCTAAGATTACAGTTAATCCTGAATAACTACCTTTTGGATCTGTATCATAAAGGACTTTTTGAGATAATAATTTTATTTCCCCTGATTTTGATATTAATTGTATTTTTTTAGGATATTTATTATTTTCAAGAATTATTTTATTATCTATATCTATATCACGCTCTATTTTTAATAAATCTAAAACTTTTGAAATTTTTCTTCCTATAATATCATATTCATCATATTCTATAATATTAAGTAAATAATTATTAGCAAAAGTTACATAACCATACTTATCTATTTTAAAAATACCATAATCAAAAGAATTTATGGTTGATTTTAAAGAATATTCACTATTTTTAAGTTCTTTTTCAGATTTACTTTTTTGGAGAGCTAATTCAATCATACGGTGTAGATCTTTTTCTTCAAAAGGCTTTATAATATATCCAAATGGTTCGGTTAGTTTTGCTCTTTGAAGAGTTCCTTCATCAGCATAAGCAGTAATATATATTAGAGGAATATCAAACCTTTTTTTTATTTCATCAGCAGTAGAAATACCATCCATTTCACCTTTAAGTGTTATATCCATGAGAACAAGGTCAGGTTTTGTTTCTTGAACTTTTTTTATTGCACTAACTCCAGAAAAAGCAATTCCACTAACCTCATAATTTAGTTTTTCTAAAGAATTTTGTAAATCCAATGCAACTATATTTTGATCTTCAACTATCAAAATTTTAGGATGATTTCTAATCATAATTACCTCATCATTTTTGATGCATAGGAAAAACTATTTTGTAACTAGTTCCTTCACTATATGAATTTAAATTAAGATCTCCATCTATTTGCTCTGACAAACTTTCTATGAGTTTAATACCCAAAGAGTTATTTTTTCTATCTTCTATGTCTTTTGGTAAACCAATACCATTATCTTTAATTATAAGAGTAAAATTATTATTCTGTGAAGTAAAATCTATAGAAATTTTATTTTTTTCAAGATTTTTTTTAGGAAAAGCATATTTAAGTGAATTAGAAACAGATTCATTTATTATAAGAGCAACAGGTATTGCGGTTTCTATATCTATAAAAATATCTTCAACTTTTATATCAAATTTTACAAATAAAGAATCTATTTTATATGATTTATAAAGAAAATTAGTTAAATTGGTAATATAAGATCTAAAATTAACTAATATCAATCTTTCTGTGTTATAAAGTTCTTCATGAATCAATGCCATTGCTCTTATTCTATTTTGGCTTTCTCTAAATATATCAAGAACAGCTTCATTTTTTATTTTATGAGCTTGAAGATTTATTAAACTTGAAATTATTTGAAGATTGTTTTTAACTCGATGATGCACTTCTTTTAGTAAAGTTTCTTTTTCTCTTAAAGATTGTATTATTTTTTCTTCATCTTTTTTCTTTTCAGTTATGTCTTCTATCAAACAATAAACACCAAATATAGTATTTTCTTCAGAAGTAAGGGGGCTTACATGGTATCTCATAACTATATCTTTATTCCAATTTGTATGATATGGAACATCTCTTATTATTAATGATTTTTCTTTCATACAATTAATAAAATCATCTGGAAATCCTGATGTTATTAAGTTTTTGAATGTTAATAAATTTATTTTTTTTGTAGCTTCTTTTGAAGGAGAACCAAGTATTTTTATAATTCGTTCATTCACTTCAAGTATATTTCCATTTGTATCAGCTAAAAGAACACCTATAGGATTATTTTCTATTAAAGAACGATATTTTTTATTTGTTTCAGCAATTTCTTTTTGCAAAAGCTCATTTTTAAAACTCATTTCTATTTTAAAAAATAAAAATTTTAAATATTTGTTTTTATCATCTTTTAAAATATAAGAAATATTTTTAAAATTAAATTCATCAGAAACACAAGATTCATAATCATCAATTATAAATACAATCGGAGTATTTTTTATTTTATTAATTTTGTTTATATTACTTTCAGAAAAATCATCAGTTATTATAATACAGTTTTTTTCATTTATTTTACTTTGATCTTTAGTAATTAAATATTCTAACTCATTTAAAAAAGAATATTCTTTTATTTCAGAATAAGTTTTTTCGTTATGTAAAAAACTAATAATTAATTTTTCCATATAATTTATTTTCTAATTATATTACCTAAATAATTAATTATATATTCTCTTTTCATAATATATTTCTTTTTTTTATTTTAATACAAATTGGCTCTAAATATAATAACAATAAACTAACAACTTTTTCAAGTTAAATCAAGAAAAGATAAAAATACTTTATAATTTTTTTATCAATATTTTGAAAATCGAAATATATTTTATAAATCTAAAAAATATAAATATTTGTAGATTTATATTTTTTCATAGTAAGTAAAAAAAAAATATTACTATAATATTTTTGGATATCTTAATTTTTGGAGTACAAATTATGTCGAATAAAATTGAAGAAATAGATGGAGTTGGTGGTTCAAAAAGAGCCAATAATATAGAATTAGCAAGAGCTCAAATGCAAAAAAATGCCGAAGCCAGAAAAGCAAGAGAATCAGCAGTTAATGTTGATGTTGAAGCTGATACAGGATCTGGAGCAAGTAAAAATTTTTCTTATTCTCAAAATCAAACACAAAAAGATCAAGAAACATTTGGAGAAAGTTATGATACATCAGGATCTATAAGCGGTGGATATAATGCAGGAAGCACAATAAACTCAAGCCAAGGTTCAAATGCTGATACTGATGGTGGCGGTGGAAATTCTAGTAATAATGGAAAAGGAATGTTTCATAGAACAGATGACTCTGCAAAGTTAGAAAGTAAAGGTATGAAAGAAAGTAAACTTAAAAATACAACGATAAAACTTTTTTAAATTTTAATAGAAAGATTTTTAAATTAGGTATTATAAAACAACAATAAAAGTATAGTAAAAAATAGTAAAAATATTTAATATATTTCCATATAGACGTATTGATTACGTCTTATTTTTTTTGATAAAAATTTATCATATAAGTACTCATAATTAAAATAGAATTCACTCATATCTCAGTAATGACAGGCATAAAGTACTGCTACTACAGTATATTCGTTACCTTAAAGAAACAAAATGCAACTAAACAAGAACTTGTCCGTATCGTGCTTCAGTGCCTATCCACACAAGTTCTTATGATGCTCTAAAATTATTAAAAATGCCAAATATTTAAAATCTTATTTTTATTCTTAAAGTTCAGGAAGTTATTTAATTTCATAGCCTTATATCAAATTTTTACTAGTTTTTTTAGTTATAGTCGAAAAATAAAACCAAATAAGTAACAAACTACCTTTTAAAATAGTTGTTAATCCTATTGCATACCATATTCCCATAACACCATAAATAGAAGCTAAAAAATAAGCTAATGGAACTCTTGCAATATTAAGAGGGAAACCAATAATACTTGCTGGTAAAGTATTTCCATAACCTGAAAAAACACCTTCCATTACAACTTCAAAAGCCATAAAAACTTCTATAAAAATTAAAACTAAAAGATATTGAGATGTATATTCAAATATTTTTGGATCGCTGGTAAATAATCCAATTAAAAAAGATTTAGAAAGAAATACAACTATAGAAATAAAAAGTATTATACTTCCTGCATATAAATTTATTGTCCATGCAAATTTCTTTGCTTTTACATAATCTCTTGCTCCAACACTTTGACCAACTAATGTAGTTGCAGCTATACAAAAACCAACACAAATACAATATGATATAGATTCAACTCTATGCCCCAAACCTAATGCAGCTATTGCTGGAGTTCCAAACTGTGAAACAACTTTTGTAAGAAATAAATAAACTACACAAAAAATAACTCCATTAAGTGCAATTGGGCTTCCTACTAGTGAAATCTCTTTCCATATTTCAAAATCTATAATTTTTTTTGCAGGAACAATTAATTCTTTTTTTTGTAAAAAATAAACCCCTATAAAAAAAGAAACTATTTGGCAAACGAACGTTGCTGTAATTGCTCCAGCCATTCCAAAATTTAGATAAAAAATAAAAATTGGTGCTAAAATTACATTAGAAATTACTTGAATTAAAAGTATAATTAAGGGTGTTTTTGTATCTCCTGAACCTCTAAAAGTAGCAAAATTAGTTAAATTTAATGTAAAAAGTGGTAATCCTACAAACAAAGGGAAAATAAATAAAATACTATTATATATTACGATATTTTCTACTCCCATTAATTTAAGAGCATCTTCAATAAAAAATATTCCTAAGATAGAAATAAATATAGAAATCATAATTCCAAGCCTAGCTCCTTGAACTGAAACTTGTTTCATTTTTTCATAATCTTTTGCTCCATAGCATCTAGCTACTAATGAGTTAACCCCAACTTCTACTAAAGCAGTAGCAGAAAAAATCATCCATATAAAAAAACTAGCCGCAGTTGCACCAGCTAAAGCATCTGAACCTAACATTCCTATCCAAAAAGTATCTACAAAGTGATAAGAACTTTCTAGAAGCATGTGTATCATTGTGGGAAGTGCAACTATATAAATAGTTTTTGCTATTTCTTTGTCAATCAAGGTTTTTTTTATCTCAGAAAAATTTAATACTAGGAAGTATAATATTTATAATAAATAACTTCAAACTACATTATACATCAATAGAGTTAACAGATGAAATAGATTAGAGTTTTTCATGGATGCATTAAATTTTTATAGATAAGCTAATTACAATAAAAAAAATAGCTAAAATACTAATATTTTAAAGATTAAGTTTGTTAATTATTTGAGAATAAAAATATTCAGCTGCTTTGTCTTTTGGATTCTTAGAAAGAATATCTGAAAAAATTATTTTTGCTTCATTATAATTTTCTTCTGAAAAATATTTAACCCCTTTTTCAAAATCATTTTTTAGTAAATTTTTTAAATTAATGATATCCTCATCATCACAATCAAATACCTCATAAACTGAAACTGGTACATTTTTGCCTTTAACAGTTGTTTTTTCCAAAAATCTAAAATGGTAATTCTCTGGATTATTTATTGATTTAAGAACATTCTCACTAATAATAATTGATGATCCATATCTTGAGGTAAGCCCTTCAAGTCTTGATGCAAGATTTACAGCGTCAGAAATGACTGTACCATCCATTCGTTTTTTTTCTCCAATTGTTCCAAGCATCAGATTTCCAAAATGTATTCCAGTTCCTGTATTAATTGGAATCAAGGCATTTTCTACTCTTTCCTTATTGTATTCTACAAGAACTTTTCTCATTTTTATTGAAGCATCAAGTGCATCTTGAGGTTTTACAGGAAAAAGAGCCATTATTGCATCACCGATATATTTATCAATAAAACCATTTCTTTCTCTTATAATTGGACCAATTCTTTCAAGAAGAGTATTAATAAAATCAAAATTTTCTTTTGGAGTCATACTTTCTGATATTTTTGTAAAAGATCTTATATCAGTAAAAAGTATTGTCATCTCTTTTTGTATCTGATCTCCAAGTTTTACATCAATAATACTTTCTTTCTGAAGAAATTGTAAAAACTCACTAGGTACAAAACGTCCATAAGCTTCGGTTATTTTTGCTAGATGTAAATGTGTTTTTATTCTTGCTAATAATTCATTTTTTGAAAAAGGTTTGGTAAGATAATCATTTGCTCCAGATTCAAGACCTTCAACAAGATCATAAGTTTGATCTTTTGCTGTAAGTAGAATAACTGGTAACTGACTTGCGTTCCATTTTTCCCTTATTTTACGACAAACTTCAAAACCATTCATTTTAGGCATCATTACATCAAGAACTATTAAATCAGGAACTAATCCATTTTCGATTAGTTTTAGCGTTTCAAATCCATTTTGTGCTTGAATAATTTCATAATCATGTAAACCAAGAATATTCTTCAAAACCTGAAGATTTACTGGCTCATCATCTACTATTAAAATCTTTCCGCCTTCTCCTTTTTTGACCATAACCTTCTCATGTCTCGATTTTCTTCTTTCAGGCCCGTTATAAGCTTCTTTTTGCTCATTTTTTCTTTGTTCAAAATTATCAATTTTTTCTTCAAGATAATTATTTTCACTCAAAGAATCAATATTTGCTTCTTCATTTGAAAAAGGAAGTGTAAAAATAAATTTTGAGCCTTGCCCTAGTTGTGATTCTACTCTAATATTTCCTTTATGTAGTTCAACAAGGTGTTTTGTAATCGATAAACCAAGTCCAGTTCCTCCATATTCTCTTTCTATTGAAGCATCTCCCTGAACAAATGATTGAAAAATAAGCTCAAAATTTTCTTCAACTATTCCAATTCCTGTATCAGAAACGGTAACTTCAGCAATACGGTTTTCTTTATTCCCTTTTATTTCTGCTGAAACTGAAATTTTTCCAGATTCTGTAAATTTTATAGCATTATCAACTAGATTTTGTAATATTTGATGAAGTTTATTTTCATCTGCGTAAACTTCAGGAAAATTTTTATCAACATTATTAACTAATACTAAGTCTTTATCTTTTATCAATGTACGATAAAAATTCATTGTAAGATTAGCTGATTGGTTTAAATCTACAGGTTTTTGATTTATTACAATATTCTGGTTTTTTAATTTTGAAAAATCAAGTATAGCCATAACAAAATTAGCAAGTCTTTTACCACTTCCTATAATCATTTTAAGGTTTTCAATTTGTGTATATGTTAATTCTCCAGTTGCTCCATCAACCATTGATTCTGCTATGCCTATTATTCCGTTAAGAGGTGTTCTTAACTCATGTGAAGTGTTTGCAAGAAATTCATCTTTCATAACATCCAGTTTTTTCAATGATTCATTTTTTTCTTTTAGTTCTAATGAGAGATTTTCTGATTTGTTAAAGGTAATAATAATATTTCTAGAAAGTACAATTGCCTGAAAATTTATAAATAAAAACAAACCAATTGGAAATAGCTGTGGAGTTTCAATAATAAAATTAAGGTTTAAAATATCATTAATAACTGAAGTGAATAAAAATACCCAACCTATAAGAAATAAAAGAGAGCCTTTCTCTTTTTGATAAAATCCTCTTGCCATAACAACTATGCAAAAAATACCTGAAATAAAGGTATATATCTGATAATATGTAAGATAAGCCGTAAATATTTTTGAAGGTAAAAAAATCATTGCAGAAAAGAGAAATCCAATTAAAACGATTACTTTGCTAATATTTTGTGGAAAACTTTTTTTAAAAATGGAACTTACAAATAATACCCAAAAAGGTATTGAAAGATAAAAACTTAAATATTCGAGTCTTATATAAATTTCCCAAGGTAAATTAGGAAAATATTGAGCCATAACTCTTTCACCAGTAGTTAGGATTCGAACTGTTATTAATAAGCAAAATATTCCAAAAAATAATTGTGGT
This sequence comes from Cyanobacteriota bacterium, assembly GCA_038060635.1. GTDB lineage: Bacteria > Cyanobacteriota > Sericytochromatia > UBA7694 > JACMQJ01 > JBBTGK01. Next base: position 11,957 of record JBBTGK010000160.1, read on the forward strand.
TTATCTTTTTTTCTTAAAAGATACATACTCATGTGATAAAAGCTTATTACTAATATGCTACCTATTAAAAACAATTCAAAAAGTAAATTATTTTCTCTTTTTCTCTGAATTTGGCTATAATTACCAAGCCAGATTGAATTTATCATCCCTCCATTTTTATGTTTAAAACTCGATATTTGAAGAGTAATATAAATTTCTTTACTATTATTTTCAAAAAAAGTAACAGATGGAAGATACTGTGGAACAAAACTATCAGGTTTTTGGCTGACGTGACCGTTTGATTTTACAAGAACATTTTGAATATAAAGATTATAGGCAGATTCTTGATCGGGAAGATATACCCCTAATTGATCTGGTTTACCATCTAATAAAACTTTTATATGATAAGTTGCAAATCCTGAACCAGTATATTTTTGTCCTTTTTCATAATAATTCCAAGGACTCGGGGCTTCTATATAATCAGGTGATTTTGTTCGCCAAAGTAGGTTTGAAGGTGTTACAAGTTCATTCCAATAAAATTCCCAATTCCCCTTAAGGCTTACAGGGCCATTATCTTTAAAATCCCAGTTTCTTAAATCAATTACACCTTTATTTATTTCAGGTTGTTTGTTTTCAGATTTACAGCTTATTAAAAACAGAAATAGGAATAATGGAAAAATAAAATTTTTTTTTAAATACATTTATATTGTTTAGCTTCAATAATTAAAGGTTACAAAAATTTCTTTCCGTTAAATACATTTTAAGTATAAAGCAATTTTATTATTTTGTATAACCAAAAATTTTAAAGATTTTCATATTAAAAATGAAATTTTTGATAATAGGAGGACTGAAATACTTTTAAAAATTAATTGATATTTTTTATGTTTAATAGTTATTAACGCTTCTCTTAATCTGTTCGGAACAGTTTTAAGACTGAAAGACATAGTTGTAGCTTCTTTAATCAGTGTTTTTCTTCATTGAAATCATAGAAATATTCATTAACAAAAGACATATCTTTTCCGCTAACACTGTCTTTAATAGCTTTTTGTTTGGTTGTAAGTAATATAAAAAAATACCAATCACCGTATTTATCAAACTTGCGTGTTGATGTTATAATCTTTCCTGAAATGCCATATTTTAAATTTATTGATTTTGCATAATTCTTTAATCTTTTTGCAAAATCTATATCTTCACCAAAATGCAATTTTTCATTAAAACCATTAATTTCATTGTAATATTTTTTGTAAAACCAAAAAGCCCCACATGATAAACCAGATATTTTAACATATAGATCTAATATCATTTTTGTTGCAATAATTCCAAGTGATTTTCTATTAAATTCGACTCGTGTTCCTCCTCCTGCAAATTTCCCACTTTCAATATTAGTGATAAATTCAGAAAGGTATTCTTTTGTAATGATACTATCTGCATCAATTGTAATTATTATGTCACCTTTTGCATTTTTTATTCCTGCGTTTCTTATTTTTGCTAAATTTCTACTGTCATCAATAATTAATTTTGCACCTAGCTTTTCTGCTATTTCTCCTGTTTTATCAGTACATCTATTAAGAACAACAATTATTTCAGGGTTAATATTGAAGTGAGTACAATGCTCATAGATTGATTTGATACAAAGTTCAATAAATTTTTCCTCATTATGAGCAGGAATTACTATTGATAAATTCATTAAATTTACTTCCTTTCTTTTCTTCTTTTTTGCTCGCAGTTCTTATCATATTCTTTTGCTTCTACATATCCAATTAATACACAATTTCTAATTAAATAAATATAAGTTTTTACTACATACAATGGTAATAATGATATTAATATTAATATCATTGATAATACTGTAAATTTAACATATTTTCTTGGAAATATTAAGCTAAATAAAAATATTACAAATCTTACTATAGTCCTAAATACTAAAAATATAATACCTAATGATATTAAAGATAAAACAATTACTTTTAAATAATAAAGCATACTTTCTAACATACTTATTTTTTATTAAGTAATTTATATCTATAACCAATATTTATATTTATTTTATGTATCAATAACTTTTTACTCTGTATTTTTTATTTACTCTTTTATTTATTTAAAAATACTAATTTAATAAATTTTCAATTAATGGTTTTTCTTTAGAAAATTCAGGTATATCTAAATATTCCTTCCAAAAACTTCTTGTTATAACTGGTTCTGTATTATTGGGAAATTTTTCATGATAAGGATTTGCTTCAGTTTTAATTTCTTTATAAAAAGCAACACCTCTTTTATATTGAATTTCAAAATCATCAAAATTTATTTCTTTTTGGCTAAGAAGCATTTCTTTAAGTTCTGTTGTATTTTTTTTATTATATTCTTTTTGAGAAAAATTTGCTCTGGCAACCATTTGAATTGCATTTCTTGTAGCATCCCATTGTCTCCAAATGAAATAATTTATTACTTCTTCTTTAGATATATTAAATGTTCGTGCATCAAATAAAGCATAATTTTCAATATCATTAAACAATTCCTGATATTTTTTATTAAAGAAAAATGTAAACATTGAAGCGGATACAGATTCTATCTTACTTTTATTATATCCAAACCAACCTTCTGTATTTTCATTATCCCAGTCAGTTATTAAAAAACTCGCTTCATCACTTTGTGTAAAAGAAAATTTACAACCTGAAATTTCTTTTGATACTTCAATAGTAGCATATCTCATACAAGCTAATAAATTATCATCAAAAGGTCTTTTCATTTTACGTGTAAATGTGTGAAAAGCTTTGCCATCAATTCTAAGAATTACTGGAACTTTATGAGTTAAATAAACTCTTCCTGTATTTTCATAAGACTTAATTCTATCACCTAATGATTCGAACTTTTCATTCACTTCTAATTTCTCCTTTTAATTCATACAACATATGTATATTGATATATTTCAGATATATTTTTAAACCATTTGAGTATAACATAAAAATTCATATTTTATTCATACTCTAATTGCGAAACAAGTTGTTTCGTAATTGAATAATTATTCCAAAAATTATATTTTTAGAGATAAAAAAAGCCAAGTGTTAACCTAGTTTTTTGATTTTATTATTTAATCTATAACAAAAATAGATTCATCACTATAACTTATTATGTCTCTTACAGAACTATCTTTTCTATGAATAAAAAATCCACTTTTTTGATTCTTTGCTATTTTTCTAGCAATTTTTATTGCTTCTTTTTGATTAAAAGTTTTTTTATAAATTACTATCAATAAAAGCTTTTTGATTCCAAATAGCAAAATGTATCCATTTAATTTTATTTTCAAATTTATATTCTTTATTCAATATTGCTTCAAACTCGAAATCATCTTCAGTTTCATTATCTTCAAAAACTTTATGAAAATACCAAGGTCCTTCATCTAATTTACATAATATCTTAAAAGATTTATATTCTATTTCTTGAAGGTTATTGGCAGTTATTTCTGATGATAATGTAATATCATAATGTTTATTATCATCAAAACTATTATTTAGACTTAATTTTTCTATTTCTATAGCTTTATTATCAATATTAGTTTTAAAATCCTTTAATATTTTATTTGCAATTTTTTTATTAATTGCGTAAATAGATAATCTCCAATAAACTTTTTTTGTTATCATTATTTTTTTATTATATTTTCCTTTTTTTAGTTTCAGATAATATTTTGGAGTTATAAGAAGTTTTTGATTTCAAATTATAAAACTTTTTGCTGTAACAAATTTTCATTTAACCACTAAACCTCCAATTTCTTATCCAATTTGTCAGCGGTAATTATTCTATTAGTATAGGAATTAATTGTCAGTCTAATATTTCTTTTTTTGTTTGTTATGTAAATATTTTTACCTGTTTTTTGAAATTTGTTTTCGTCTGTTTCCATGATAATTTCTGAAATCATTTCTTCAATTTTGTCTTTTGAAAGTTCTTTATTTAGTTTCTTATTAATTCTTCCATAAACAAGTTCAGTATAACAAATTTTATCTAAAATTTCCTTTTTATAATTTTTCATAATTACTTTTTTTTTTGAATTACTTTTAACAACCAAATATACTCAACAATTATATAAATTTTAATTCTACTTTTAAATTTATTTTTCAAAAAAACTAAATTCAAAAAAACTAAAATTCAATGATATAAGTAGTTTTAATTTATTCTATCTCGTTAGATTTAATTTTATCCAAAATATTTCCAGTAGTAATATCAAAAATGTATGTTATTCCTTCTATAGTACTTAAATAAAATTTGTTATTTTTCATATTAAAATTTTTTTCATTATAATCTCTCCATTGATAATGACTTATACTATGATGAACAGATGATGGATTTTTAATTAAATCAGAAGTATAATACATTTTTAAAAGATTTCCTTCCTTATAAAAGGCAACTGCAATATCTTTAGAATTTAAATTAAACTCTCCTGATGGCCAATCTCCCATTCTAACAAGATATTTACCATCTTGTGAAAGATGAACTTCATAAGAATACCAACCATTTGTTCTCCATAATATTTCATCTGTATCATTTTTAGTAATTTTATAACAAATTCCACGTCCAAGATCCTTAAAATCTTTACCTGGAATCATTTTAAAGTAATAGTTATCTCTAAATTCAAACTTAGTTATATAAATATGTGGTGAAGATATAGTATCTGCCCAAGCAAAAGTAGATATTAATATTATTAATATAAACAGGGTTAATTTTATAAAATAATTCATTTTTTATTTCTCCACATTTTTTTATTTTTTAGATGTTTCACAAAAGTAGTGCATGTGTTTATACTATCCATAACTTTTTTATCTATACCTCTCTGGCTATGTATAACACATGCGTAGTGTTCTCGGACGTTTTTATTTTATTTCATAATCTAATAGTTCACTTACCATAAAATAACTTCCATTTTCATTTTTTAAAAAATCACCATTTTCGGCTATATAATACAAAATACATTCAAATACTATGATTTTTTTATTTTCATACATATTATAAATTGGATTTTTTATTTTATATACAACACAACCTATGTATTTATCTTTTTTTCTAAGATATACATTATATGGTATTACCATATCTTTTATTTTACCTAACTCATTATAGTTCTTATTATATTTATACCTATCTAAATATAGAAAATCTAAGTATGGCGGTTTTTCATATCCATTGTAATAGTTACTTAAATTATTATATATAATATCCCAGTTTGGATTATCTTTATATTCATACAAATTAAATACTATTGGTTTGAAAAATTTCTCTTCCATAATATGTAATGAGTTTCTTATAGTACTTTTTTTTGCTCGTTCTTTAGCCTTATAAAAACTTGGAAAAAAAATCATAAGGAGTAAAACTAAAAAAATAAACAAGCTAAAAAATTTTAATTTATTTTTAAAAAATATAGTTTTCATATCTAGTAACATACTTTAAATATATCTCGATTTTAGCTATGACAAAACTTAAGTTTTTATAGCTAAAAAAATGTAAAAACATAAAAAATCTAATGAATAAAGTCTCTTAATTTTATACTATCTTGAAGTTTTTGTTTATACCAAGGATCTGCCTGATATTCTTTCTTAGTTTCTTTATCCGTAAAAATAACAAAATTATGTGCACCTGATAACTGGGCATATTTTTCTATATCAAAATACTTTGTAAAATTTGACTCACCTTGCATCATATCACCAATTTTTCTTTGTAAATCTTGGCAGGAACCAAAAGAGGATTTCAGATCATTTTCCTCTGTTTCAAATTTTAGTGCTTGTGAAAAATTTTTAGATGCTCCTGATAAATATGAATAATCTACAGAATTATTTAAACCATTTAATAGCATGGGATCTGTATAATAATTTTCCAAAAATTCTTGAAAAACTTTTTTTTTATCTCCTTTAAACTCTCTTAATATTGGATCGGTCTTAGCATTTAATAATCCATTTTTTATACTTTCAGATGTTATATTATGTTTTAAGTTATCAATAAAATCTTTTTGATTATTACTAATATTTGAACCTAACCCATTTAAAAGATTGCTAACCCATTTTTGCTCAAAAGTTAATTTAGTATTTAAGTTTAATGATGAACCTAATTCTTTTCTTAATTTTGATATATCTTGAGCCTCTATTTTATCTTTTGATTTAATTAATGTAGACAGTTTATCTATGCAAAAAGATATTTTAGGAAAATCTTTTTTAAGGTTTTGCATATTTATTTCATCTATATTAGGAGAAGGAGCTGGTGGAGTTGTAGTTGGGTGTTTATATTTATTTGATAATTTAGAATTTATAGAATTAGAGTTATTTTCAGATGTTTTGTTTTTTTCAGTGGATAGTTTTGTTAAAGATTTATCTAAAAATGAATTTATTTCCTTTTCGCTTTTATTACTTATTTTATTCAAAACATTTTCAAATTTATTAAATGTTACAGAATCACTTAATAAAGATTTTATAGTTAGATATTTGTTATGTATTTCCTCAGAAACTCTATGATTAGGCTCATTTTTACTTTTAAGACTTAAAGATGATGGAGTTAAACACTCATTTTTTTTACATTTCAGATTTTCTATTTTTTCATCTGCTTGTTTAGTTATGAATACTACTTCAACAGGATTAATTTTACTTTTTAAATTTGGTATTTTTGAAGTTATTTCATCTTGTACAACTTTACTTGTTATTCCAGTATTTTCAAACTCTGAATCACTTAGTACTCCATCTCCATCAGTATCAAGTTTTTTTATTTCATTTAGATTTATTTTACCATCTTTATTTTCATCAAATTTTTTGAAACTATTCCAACTATTAGCTTCTTTAAAAGAATCTCTAGATTTATATTCACTATTAAGCATTAAAATCACCCCTAAATATTTATAGTTGCTTCATAAAAAAAACTTGCTTAGGTTTTTATTTTTCATTTTCTTAAATGTCCGACAACATCTGTACATACCAACTAGTTCATATATTTCACAATTATTATATTAAAAATATATCAAACAAAAAGTTCTAATCCACATACAACTTCTTACATAAATACAAACTTCTGAAGATGTAAAATAAAAAAAATAGTTTTATTGATACATAATTTTCTTAATGAACAAAAACAAAAAATTCAAATGTATTTGAAAAACATTATAACATACTCTTTATATTTTGTTTACTTTTATTTCATCTAAAATAAAATTATTTTCTAATATATCAACTGTATTTGTAATTTGATTTACAGAGCCAATACATTTCAAACTAAAAATATCTTGATTTTTTATTTGTTTTTTTATCTCTTCTGCAACAATATCACCATGTATTACAAGATATGGTCTATCATGAAAAAAAGAAGTATTTGTTAAAAGAGGCTTTGTTATACCTAACTTGTTATGCAATTTTATAATAATCTCATAAGCTTTTGATAGATATTTTTCTCTATCTTTCCAATTTTCACTTGAAATAATTTTATGAAAAACAGGTATAAGCTTCTTGGCACATTTTAATTTTGAAAAAGCAAACCCAAACCACTTGCTATAAGGTGCATACTCTTTTTCCATTAAAAAAGAAATTTTCATCATTGATTGTACTAATCTTGTTGCAATAATCTTTGAACCTAATTCATCTTCTAATTCTCCACATCTTCCTACAAAGGGCTCTTCTTGACCTATTTTAGTCCATTCAGATGCAAGAAGATAAAGCCAAATATCATTAGGATAGTATTCAAATTTTTTTTGAATATTTTTTAACCCAATTTGATCATAATAAATTGCACCACTTTTTATAGTTCTCAGTTTTTGCTCTGAAAATGAGAGCCAATCAAATATTGTAAATTCATTATCAATATTAATATTAATATAGTTATAAAAAAAAGACTTTATTGTATAAATTTCAACTCTATGATTTATAGATTCACCTTTTTCTAATTCTAGCAATAATTGAACTCCATTTTCATCAGGATTACTAAAATTAGTTGAATATCCATGAAAAGTTGTAGGCAATTTTTTGTTTAAAATATTTAAAATTTTATCTTTTTTGAGGAAATCTTTTTCTTCCAAAAATAACATTACACGAGGTCCCCAATCATGATCCATTGATCTTTCTGTATCAAAACCTAAAACTTCAGAACCTGCTCCAATTAAACCTGCTGAATATTTTAAATCGGGAAAATTTGTTTCAATTATTTTTTTTACAACTTCATTGAAAAACATTTCACAAAGTTTTATTCCTTTTATAAATTTTGGCATAATTTTTTCATCATGATTCACTAATAACAAGCATTTAAGAAAAATATATAATTGAAGATTATTATATATGATTATTTAAAGTGTTAATGCAAAAATATTTTTAGATATTAAAAAATACCCATTTAATTA
>JBBTGK010000161.1:0-8352 GCA_038060635.1 Cyanobacteriota bacterium
CTATTTCAAATGCTCTATTCCAAGGGAAAAAAAGTTCATCTATTTCAAATTTATATTTCATCTCAAATTTTTTATTTATAAAAGTATTAATTGTTTTATTTAAAATAACTTTCATTTCATCTAATTGTTCACTATTTAAAGGGAAATTATTTTTTTCTATAAAATTAAGTCTTTCAAATCCTTGATATAACCAATCATCACAAAAGCGTTCAAATAAAAACTTGAAGTGTTCATAATTATCTATTTTTTTAGAAATATATTTTACCGAAGCATGAGCTATAGCTGTACCAATACTATTCCCTGTAGTATTCCAAGAAGAATAAGCTAATAAGTTGCTTAGATCTATTTTTTCACCTAATTTACTCATAAAATCATTATTACTTCCATTTGCATAAGCGCAATCTATTAAAACTACTTTTTGGTTGTTTTTTAATAAATTAGAAATATTTTCTATATCCTTATTAATATATTCTTCTGATAATTTAGGTATATTTTCTTTATAGATTGTATTTAAGTATTGATCTATTTGCCCATCAGCAGAAGTATGTATATATAAAATAATATCGGCTTCATCTATTTTATCTTTAATAACTCCACCTAAAGAAGATATTTGATATTTTAAAGTTTCTTTTATTTTTATACCTTCATACATAGTTATTATATTTTCTTTTAATTCTGTTTCTGAGTATAAACAATGAAATTTTGGTGTAAAATCATTAATTTTATTAATTAGTCTTCCCGTAAGAACAGAAACTGATTCATCTGCTCCAGGGTACATAATTACATTATTTTCTAATTTTTGAGCTAAAATATAATTTTTTAAAATTTCTCTTTCTATAACATTAAATCCAAAACTAGACGAATCATCTGATGAAATAACTAAAAAATCAATATATTTATGTTTTACTAAATCTATAAGATATTTATTAACATTTAAATTTCTTAATCTATCATTTAAATAATCTTCTAAAATTTGATTTGGTATTTTATTTTTAATTTCTTCTAAAAAATCAAACTCATTATTTGACGTTAGTATTTTTTTTACTATTATATTTTCATAGTTTTTAGTGGTTAAAATATTATTTTTATGTAAAAGGTAAGAGTAATTATGAATTAATTTTCCATAATCTTTCCAATATTCTTTTTCTTCTTGATTTTCATTACTATCAGAAATTCTTTGAATAGTAGAACAAACATATAAAGGTGAATTAGAATTATTTTCCTTTAATTTTTTTATAACTTCAAAGTTTTTTATAATTTTTTCAAAAGAACTTTTAGTTCTCCTAGAAGGAATAAGCCCTCCATAAGCAAGAGTATCTGAAGCAATAATTGTACCTAAAATATCATTGCTATTTTTTAAAATAAAATTAGAAATTTCTTTTCTGTCAGCAATTCTTTCTAAATTACCCATAAAATTTTTATCAGGAATCAAAACTTCTGAACCATAAATTTCAGCAATCTGTTTTGGAAAATCATAAGTACATGGTCTATCATCCATAGGAATGATTAGTATTTTTTTCATAATAAAGTAATTTTTCAGTTATCCAAGATATTATTTTGTAACTCAGATTAATATATTTTTCTATTTAAAAAATAGAGCCTCTTTCTAAAAATAGATAAGAGGCTTTTAGTTAATCTATATAAAAAAACTATTGTTGATATTGAGTAACAAGAGCGTTTAAACCACCTTGATATCCACTTCCAACAGCAGTCATTTTCCACTCTCCATTATGATTATAAAGTTCGCACATAACCATAGCTGTTTCTGTACTATAATCTTCTCCTAAATCATATTTTGCAATTACTTGATCATTATCTTGGTTTAGAAGTCTTACATAAGAGTTTTGAACTTGACCAAAATTTTGTTTTCTTGCTTCTGCGTCATGTATTGTAACAACAAAAACCATCTTTTTTACAGATGCTTCTACTTTTGAAAGATCAATTTTTATAGATTCATCATCACCATCACCAGCACCAGATCTATTATCTCCTAAGTGTTCCATCGCACCATCTGTACTTTTTAAATTGTTGTAAAAAATAAAATGTTTTTCTGAAACTAATTTTCCATTTTCGCCTAAAAGAAAAACAGACGAATCTAAATCAAAATCTGTTCCTGTGTCAGCTTTTTTTGTATCCCAACCAAGACCAATAAGAACTTTCTTAAGTCCAGGAGCTTCCTTTTCTAAAGATATTTTTTGACCTTTTGATAAATTTATTGCCATTATAATTCCTCCAAATATTTTATAGTATTTTAAAATACTACAGATATATATTTTACTTACAAATTTATTTTTTGTCTATTTTTTTTTCTAAGTTATAAATATTAACAATTAAATAACCACAATGTGAAACAAGGCACTACAAAAAAAGTTAGTTACAATTATACTTATACATAAATGGTTATTTAATTTTTTTTGAGTGTTAGTAAATGTTGGCAGAAGAAGAATATATTGACTCAGGTAACAAGATCATAAATCCAGATGCTATCGCAGTTGAGGAAGAATTCGATCCAGAAGTTAACGATTATAAAGTTGAAGAATCATTTGAATATGATGAAGAAATTGAAATAATTATTCAACAAGAAAATATTAGTGATGACTCTGTAAAAGTATATTTAAAAGAAATTGGAACTATTCCTCTTTTATCTTCTAAAGAAGAAGTTGAATTTGCTAGAATGGTTGCAAAAGGCAAAGAGATTGAAAATGTAAAATCAAGACTTGAATCAAGATTAGGTCGTTTATCAACCTTAGAAGAATTTGCCGATGAGTTATCTCTTTCAGTTGAAGATCTTAGAGAGGTTATGAAAAAATCATCAATAGGAATGAAAAAATTAACCAGAGCTAACTTAAGATTAGTAGTTAGTATTGCAAAAAAATATGTTGGAAGAGGCATGTTATTTTTAGATCTTATTCAAGAAGGTAATTTAGGACTTATTAGAGCTGTAGAGAAATTTGATTATACTAAAGGTTACAAATTTAGTACTTATGCTACTTGGTGGATAAGACAATCTATTACAAGGTCAATCGCAGATCAAGCAAGAACAATAAGAATACCAGTTCACATGGTAGAAACCATAAATAAATTTAAAAAAATAACTAGAAGATTATCTCAAGACTTAGGAAGAAAACCAAGTGAAGAAGAAATTTCTAAAGAAATGGAAATTACGGTAGATAAGTTTAGAGAAATAGTAAAAATAGCTCAAGAGCCTATTTCATTAGAAACACCTGTAGGTAAAGAAGATGATAGTAAATTGGGTGATTTTATAGAAGATAAAAACTCTGATACACCTGTTTTTTCTGTAACAAATGAATTATTAAAGCTTGATATAACAAAAGTTCTTATGACATTAAGTCAAAGAGAGCAAGAAGTTTTACAATTAAGATTTGGTCTTGATGATGGCAGACAAAAAACTTTAGAAGAAGTAGGACAAGCTTTTGGTGTTACCAGAGAAAGAATAAGACAAATAGAAGCTAAAGCTTTGAGAAAACTTAGACATCCAAATAGAAATAAAAGTTTAAGAGAGTATATGGAGTTTTAGTAATATTAATACATTTATATTGTTCTAAAATATAGTATCAAAAAGAATTTTTTTAATTTAAAAAAGGGTGTGTCTAAAAAGTGTATTTTTAAGAAAATTACAAGGTTAGAAAGCCTGTATTTTTGTAGGGACGTTTTATGAAACGTCCTTTTTTTAGATAGCCTCTTTTTTATGCACATTTTTTAGTTTTGATTAGTAAAAAATAATAATATTCTATTAGTTAATTTCATTTGTTAAATCCTGTTCAAGACGATCCTATTAAATGATATAATTAAAATTTCTTGTATAAAAAATACATTTCAATTAATTTTTTTTAGTTTAATTAGGGTGAAAAAATTGGAAAATAATAAAAAATATCTCATAATAATCGATGGTCATGCTGTTGCATTTAGATCATATTATGCACTTTCTAGGGCTGGAAGTAGAACAAAAGATGGTACTCCAACATGGGCTGTTTTTGGCTTTACTAGAGTTTTAATAGAAATAATAGAATCTTTTAAACCAGAATATGTAGTAATGACTTTTGACACAAAAGAACCAACTTTCAGACATGAATTTTATCCAGAATATAAAGGAAATAGAGGCGAAGTTGAAAATGATTTTATAATTCAGATGCCTTACATAATAGATGTTGTAAAAGCTTTTAATATACCAATTTATCAAAAAGCTGGTTATGAAGCTGATGATATTATTGGAACAATTGCAAAAAAATATGAGCATCAATTTATGATAGATGTAATTACAGGTGATCAAGATTTAATGCAATTAGTTACAGAAAAAACTAATATATTTTTACCTAATAAAGATGGAGGAGGATTAAAAAAATATGATATACCTGCCGTAATTGAAAGATATGGTGTAACACCAGAACAAATTGTAGATTTTAAAGCTATAAAAGGAGATCCTTCAGATAATATTCCAGGAGTAAAAGGAATAGGTGATAAGGGTGCAACTAAATTAATACAGGACTTTGGAAGTTTAGAAAATATATATGAAAATATAGAAAAAATAGAAAAAGAAAGAACTAGAAAATTACTTTTAGAAAGTAAAGATAATGCTTTTTTAAGTAAAAAACTATCTGCAATAGAAACAAATTCACCATTAGATTTTAATTTAGATGATTGGGCTTTAACAAAACCAGATGAAAGTATTATAAAAGATTTATTTTCAAAACTTGAATTTAGAACTCTTATAGAGAAATTACCTAAGATTTTAGCAAATTATGATGGAAAAATAGAATATGAACATCATATAGATAATAATAATAATGAAGATGATTTATGGTTTGATTTTAATGAAGAAGAACATGGAGATATACCACTAGAAATTGATGTAAAAGTTCCCTCTTCATTAGAAGAAGTACAGGAATTAGTTGATGAATTAAATAAAAAAGAATTTTTTGCAATAGATTTAGAAACAACTTCATTAAATACGTTTGAAGCAAGAATAGTTGGAATTGCGATTTCTTATCAAGATAAAGATGAAGATAGAAAAGCAAAAGAGTTTATAAGTTATTATATTCCTATTGCTCATTTACTTATAGAAGATTTGGCTAAAAATTTGGATTATGATAAAACTTTAGCTATTTTAAAACCTCTTTTGGAAAACGAAAATATAAAAAAAGTAGGACATAATTTAAAATATGAAATAAGTGTTTTTGACAATCACAATATTAATCTAAAAGGTCTAAAAGATGATACTCTTATTGCCGATTATGTTTTGAATCCTAATAATTTACATGGCTTAAAAGAATGTGCCAAAAATCATTTAAGATATTTTATGACAAATATAGAAGAATTAATTGGAAAAGGTAAAAATCTTACTACTATTGATAATTCTTTGATTGATGATGTTGCAAAATATGCTGGAGCAGATGCTTCTGTTTCTTTAGAACTTTCTTTTTATTTAAGAGAAAAAATGCTAGAAACAAAAGTATTATCAGTTTATGAAAATATAGATTTACCTTTAGTTCCTGTTTTGGTAAAAATGGAAAGACAAGGAATAAAAGTAGATCATCAACATTTAGTAAATTTATCATCTTTTATTGAAACCAAACTTAAAGAATTAGAAATAAAAATCTATGAATTAGCAGGAAAAGAGTTTAATATAAATTCTAGTAAACAATTAAGTACAATTCTTTTTGAAGATATGAATATAGATTCTAAAGGAGTAAAAAAGAATAAAACTACAGGTTATTCAACGGATTCTAGTGTTTTAGAAAAAATAGGTAGTGAGCATGAAATAATACCTCATTTGATGGAATATAGACAATTAACTAAAATAAAATCAACTTATTCAGATTCTATTGCAGAACTTATAAATAAAAAAACAGGTAAAATTCATACAAATTTTAGGCAAACTGTAGCAACTACAGGAAGATTATCTTCAACTGATCCTAATTTACAAAATATACCAATAAAAACGGAATTAGGTAGAGAAATAAGAAGAGCCTTTGTACCTAGTTTAGAAAATAGTATGTTACTTAGTGCAGATTATTCTCAAATAGAATTAAGATTACTCGCTCATTATACTAAAGACCCTGTTTTTCTTGATTCTTTTAAAAATAATATTGATATTCATTCAAGAACAGTTATGGATATTTATGGATTAGACGATATTTCTCAAGTAACACCTGAATTAAGAAGAGTTGGTAAAACAGTTAATTTTGGTATTGTTTATGGTCAAAAAGCTCATGGTTTAGCTGAAAATTTAAAAATAAGCATAAAAGAAGCAAGTGAAATAATAAAAAAATTCAATGAAAAATATGTTTCAATAATAAAATATTCAGAAGAAATGACATATTTTGCAAACACAAATGGTTTTGTAGAAACTCTTTTTGGAAGAAGAAGATATTTACCTGATATATATAGTGCAAACAGATCAATTAGAGAATTTGCTAAAAGAAATGCTGTTAATACACCACTGCAAGGAACAGCGTCTGATATTATAAAAATAGCTATGATAAATATTCAAAAAATATTTGATGAAAAAAACTTTAAATCAAAAATGCTTTTACAAGTTCATGATGAACTTGTATTTGAAGTTATTGAATCTGAAATGTTAGAAATAAAAAGTATTGTAAAAAAGGAAATGGAAGGTGTTTTTCCTGAATTGCTTGTACCACTTGATGTTTCACTTAATATTGGTAAAACTTGGGTAGAAGCAAAATAACTATTTTTTGAATATTTTTTGTTTACATAATGAAAAGAGTAATTGACAAAATAAATAGATTCAAGTAATATTTAAGCATATTCCGTCATAGCTCAGTGGCAGAGCAATCGGCTGTTAACCGATCGGTCGGTGGTTCGACCCCACCTGACGGAGCTAAATAAAAGCCCTTTTTTAGGGCTTTTGTCGTCTAAATCACATAGTTAAATATAAATCTTAAGTTTTGACATTTTTTTTAAAGTTTTTGTAAATTAAGCTTTTTTTTTATTATGTTTTAATTTAGAATGTAAACAATGTAATTTTTTAACAAAAGGAATAATTATGAATTTATTAAAAAGTAAGTCTCTTTATGCAGCCCTAGTTGCTGTTTTTGTAGTAACTGGTTGTAGTGCTCCTGGCCCAACAACACCTGGTTCTAGTTCTTCTCCAACTTCTAGTTCTAGCCCAACTTCAGGTACAACAACTACACCTGCTGTAACAACAGAAAAAGCTTCTATCACAGGTACAGTTACAAAAGATGGTACTATCCCTGGTAAAAATGCTTCTGTAGTTTTAATTCTTAAAACTGCTGGAGTTGATTCTGATGCAAAAGTATCAAGAACAAACCAAGAAAATGGATCTTTTAACTTTGCTGGTGTTTCAAAAGGTAACTATAGAGTAGCTTTTACTTTAGCAACTGAACAAGAAAGAAAAGATAAAGCAAGAATTTTTTATGAGCCAAAAGATGGTTACACAAGTGATTATTATAGTTTCGTAACTACTAGAAGTTTTGAATATGATGGAGATCAAACAAAAACATATCAAGTTCCTACTTATAATGTTGGATGGAAATCAAACTTAGCTCCTTACAATGAAGCATTTAATGTTAATGATGATATTAAATTTAGTTGGTCTGCTGCACAAGGTGCAAAAAGCTATAATGTATTAATTCAAGATGATAACTTTAACCAAGTTTATAAATCATCTGAAACAACAGATACAATGTGGTCATGGAAAGCATCTGAAAGAAAAGAAGGACTTAAAGCTGGAAAAACATACTATTTCTTAGTTAATGTAACTTTTGATACAAGTGGTGCTCCTGAAAATTCGCCTATTTTAACTTATGGTGGATCTGCTCTTTCTAAATTCACAACAAAATAATAGTTAATTAAAAAACTAAAACCCAAGATATTAAACTCTTGGGTTTTTTAGTATTTTTCAAGTCAATATAAATTTTATGAAAAAAAACAAAAAACTTCTTTCATTTTTTCTTTCTTCTTTATTTTTAAATACGATTTTTTTTGCGAATGCAGAAGTAAAAAAAACTGTTCCTAAACCTACTCCTACACCAAAAGTAACAGTAAAACCAACTGCAAAAAAAATAGTTGATAAAAAACCTATTCCTAAGCCTGTTCCTAAACCTACAGAAAAACCAGTTATTAAAACTGAAGACTCAGATTCAAATTCTGATATAGAAATAGATGAAATAAAGCAAGAAATGCAGAAATTAAACAAAAAATTAGCTGGCTAAAAACTCTTGCCACTTCCGATCTTTTTTGGGATCCGATAATCAAAATTGAAAAAATTAGGTCGACCCATAAATACGTGTATGATTTACAGGTAGAAAACCAGGTTTTTCTTGCCGGACACGCGGGCCTGTTTGTTCA
>JBBTGK010000162.1:0-6833 GCA_038060635.1 Cyanobacteriota bacterium
AGATGTTGCTCAAATAAAAGGTAGTACTGTTACAAATGTTGATGGAATGTCTATAAAATCACCTCAAGGGAAATCTTT
Organism: Cyanobacteriota bacterium; assembly: GCA_038060635.1. Taxonomy (GTDB): domain Bacteria; phylum Cyanobacteriota; class Sericytochromatia; order UBA7694; family JACMQJ01; genus JBBTGK01. Next base: position 79 of record JBBTGK010000162.1, read on the forward strand.
GCCTGTTGTTAGTATGTTTACTGATGATAATAAAGAATTAGGTTTAAAACAATCAGACTTTGCTGCTGGTATATCTGTTCTAAGAGATTTGGGTGAAGCTGGTGGAAGCCAAAAACTAGATGAAGGAACAAGAAGAACTGTTATTGATGGTGCGTTAGCAAAACCATCTGTTTTCCATTGGTCTATAAAAAATTAACTTAAACCCATAAAATAATAAATAACTCTGATAAGTTTGTTGCTTATAAGAGTTTTTTTTGTTAAGAAAAAATACCAGCTATTTTAGTATTACAGTTTTTACATTTTCCATCTGATAAATTGTTCATTAATGTTTTGTGCCAATCACGGACAATTACAGCCGTTTTACAACTAGGACAATAAGTTGTTTGTCCAGACATATCATGAACATTACCAACATAAGAATATTTTATTCCCATGCTCATTGCTAACTCTCTAGCTTTTGTTAATGTTTCTGCTGGAGTCTTTTTTATATCTTGCATTTTAAAATCTGGATGAAAAGCAGTAAAATGTAAAGGTATTTCATCTCCTAAATTTTCTAAAATCCAATTACACATTTCTTTTGTTTCTTCTATTTCATCATTTTTTCCAGGTATTTTAAGATTAGTTATTTCAAACCAAATATCAGTTTCTTTTTTTAACCAAATCAAAGTATCAAGAACATATTTCATATCACTAAAAGTTATTTTTCTATAAAAAGTTTGGGTAAATGCTTTTAAATCAACGTTTGCTGCACTGATATTTTTATATACTTGAGGTCTAGCAGATTCTGTTATATATCCAGCAGTAACTAAAACTGTATGAATACCTTCTTTTTTTGCTTCTTTTGCTATATCTATAACAAATTCACCTATTATTGTAGGATCATTATAAGTTATTGCAATGCTAGGGCAATTATATTTTTTAGCTAATTGAACTATTTGTTCTGGCCCTGCATCAATACTCTTTTTTTCTAAATCTTTTGCTTTACTTATATTCCAATTTTGACAAAAAAGACAACCTAGATTACAACCAACTGTTCCAAAGCTTAATATTCCAGTACTTGGTAAAAAATGGTTTAGAGGTTTTTTTTCTATTGGATCAATTGCAAAACCAGTGCTTTTTCCATATCCAAGAGAATAAAGTTTTCCATCAATATTTTTTCTTATATAACAAAAGCCTGATTGACCTTCATTTATATGACAATAACGAGGACATAAAGTGCAAAGAATTTTCCCTTTGTTATCATATTCCCACCAAAGAGCTTCTTTTATATCACTTTCCATTTTAATTAGGTAACAATTTTCCTATAAGTTCTAAGAAAGACTTTTGATTAAATTGATCTTTTATTATAAAAGCATCGGCTCCAGATTCCATACATCTCTTTTTATCTTCATCAGAAGAATGTGATGTTATCATTACAACAGGTGTTTTCTTGTATTCAGGAGTATCTTTTATCCATTTTGTTAAAGTAATTCCGTCCATTTCTGGCATTTCTATGTCAGTTATTATAATATCAGGATTATGTTTTTCAATATTATTTTTACCTTCTAGTCCATTTTTAGCAAGTATAACTTGAAATCCAGCAGATTCAAGAATTCCTTTTTGTAAATTTCTTAATATAACTGAATCATCAACAACAAGCGATTTTTTCTTTTCTCTGGTTGTTTTATCGTCTTTAATTTCGCCATATTTTTCTTTATAAAAACCTAATTCTTTTTTTACATTCTCTAATTCTTGATTTACTTGATTAACCTGAACATTAGAGTTAGCACTTGTCGAAACCATTTCTGCCATTTTAGCATTTGATTTAGTCAAAGTTGAAGTAAGTTCAGCATTTTGATTTTTTGTTTCATCTAATTGTTTCTTTAAAGATGATATTTCTGATTTAAGCGAGGTTTCAATTGAAGCAAAATCATTACTAGCAAGTTCAGTTATTTTTGATTCTAATGAAAAAACTTTATTTTGTTCTATTTCTAAAGCAGATTTATAAGAAGAAGATTCATTTTGAGATTGTTCAAGGTCTTTTTCTAATGAAAGTAACTTAACGGATAACTCCTCTATTTCTTTCTTGAGATTTTCAGAGTTACCTGAAAATATACTAAACAACTTTTTAAACACAAAAACCTCATTTTTAAGTTAACTTCATAGACTAAAAGCATATATATAATATCAAAAAAACTTATTAAAAAATATGATAGATTAAATTATTGATTCAAATTTTTATTAAGCAAAAAACTTATTAAATAATCAAATTTCTTTTTTGGCAGTTTCAAAAATCATCTTACTTTTTTTATTAAAAACATATTTATCAATTAACTCAGGTCTTTTTATTAAAGTTATTTTGAATTTTTCTTTTAATCTCCACTCTTCAATTTTTTGATGATTTCCTGAAAGTAAAATATCTGGAACTTTCCAACCATTAAACTCAGAGGGTCTTGTATAATGAGGACAATCTAATAAACCATCACTAAAAGAGTCTTGTTTTGCAGAATCTTCGTTACCCAATACATTTGGAATTAATCTTGCTATTGATTCAATAATTGCTAATGAAGCCGTTTCTCCACCAGTTAAAACATAATCTCCTATTGAATATTCATCTGTTATTAGATTATCTCTTATTCTTTGATCTACGCCTTCATAATGACCACATAAAATAATTAACTCATTTTCTTTTGCTAATTCTTCTGCTACTGTTTGAGTATATTTTTTTCCTGTAGGACATGTAAATATTCTTCTAATGTTAGAAAAATTTTCGATACTTTTTATTGAAGAAAAAATTGGTTCTGCTTTCATAACCATTCCACAACCACCACCAAAAGGTGAATCATCGGCTCTTTTATGTTTATCCGTACAAAAATCTCGTATATTTATTATATTTACTTCTATTAAATTAGATTCTATTGCTCTTTTTAAAATACTAGTGTTAAGAGGTGAGATAAAAAATTCTGGAAAAAGCGTAAGTATATTAATTTTCACTTTTATCTTTTTTTATTCCTGAATAATAATCATAGTTAAAAATATTTTCGGCTCTAAATTTTAATGTACTAAGACTTATATAATTTATTTTTTTTTCATAATAAGAAGAAACGACAAAAAGGATAAAAAATAGTATTAGAAGAAAAGAAGATAGCTTGAAAAAAATATTTTCTTCGTTATGTTGTATAAACAGTCTATAAATTATAGATTTTTCATAAGCTCTTTGAACGGTAGGAATTAATTTATCTATTTCAACGGAAAGGGTTTTAAAAATTTCATTTTCCATTCTACATTCTCTACAAGAAGCAATATGTTCTTCAACTACATTGTTATCTTCTTTTATAAGTTGTCCTCTGGAATATTCAGTTAAATAGAGTTTTATATGTTCACAATCTGCAATTTCTATCATATAATCTCATTTTCTTTTTTTATTTCAATGTTATCATTTTCTTCAAAAAACTCACGGATTTCACTTTCATATTTTTCATCAACTTCCTCTTCGATAGAATTATCCATGCTCAAAGGATTTTTTATGGTGAATAAACCTGTTCTATTTTCTAAAAATAATTGTTTTAATTCTCTTTTTACACGATATAGCATTCTTCTTACTTCCATTTCATCTATTCCTAAAATAACTGAAACTTCTGAAGCAGAAAGCCCTTCAAAGTCAACCATAGCAAAGATAGCTTTCTCTTGTTGATCAAAACTTCTTATTTTTTCAAGAAATCTACCCAAAGATTTTTTTTCTTCATCATCAAACGCAATTAATGTTGAATAATTTATTTCATAATCAGTTTTTTCATCAAAAAAAGAAGATTTTACTGTTTTCCCTTTTGTTTTTACTAATTCAATATTTTTTATAAGGATTTCATATAACCAAACTAAAAAACCTTCAGGATTATATAAATCTTTTATATTTTCACTTACTTCTTTGAATGTATTTTCTATACAATTTTCAGCTATTTTTTGATCTTCTAATAATGTTACAGCAATCGAAAAACAAAAATTAAGATGGTTAATAAGAAGTGCTTCTAAAGCCCTTTTATCACCTTTTATTGAAAGTTTTACTAACCTTTTTTCTTCTCTATGATTTTTTTTCATTAAACAAATCCTAAAAATATTTTATCATATATTTAGCTTGTTTTCTTTTTTGATAATATTTATATATTCAAGGAGTTGATAAAAAAAATATCAAAACTCACCTTAACCCCTCTCTTTGCTCAAAGAGAGGGGCTTTTTATAACTTTTAAATTTTATAAACCTAAATTCTCATAGGTAATTAATTTAAAAAGAAATGTACTAAATATTTTCATGGTAACGAAAAAACTTTATATAAAAAAATATTATAATTAGTATTTTTACATTATCGAATAAATCTTAAAAAAAAAAAGTGCCTGATATTACAAGATTCTAAACATTAGTTTTTAGATATAAATAATCTAATGGTTATCAAAGTACGGATTATTTCCTTTATAATCAATTTCTTGTCTAGGCCCTCTAAAAGATTCGCCTTTTTCATATTGACCTACAAATATTTTTCCATGTTCTTTTTTATATTCATCTTCATCATGAAAAGGTTTATCTGGGTTTCTCCAAGGATCTAATATTGCTGAAGTTCCATCAGGAAAATTAACACGAGCTAAATTATGATTCGCTGCACCAGCTATTCCTGTATCTATATGAACAGGTTCTATCGTTATATCTTTGAAATTTGAACCTTGATCTAAAATCCAATCTTGCCAAGCTGTACAACCATCTCCCCAATTACCAAAACTAACACTTGTGATTGCATTATTCAAAGATCCTGTTGCTAAACTACCAGCATCTTTCCAATGTTGTTGGGCCAAAGCTCTAAACTTAGTTTCAAATTCTTTTCTTACTGGTGTCATTGGAGCAGAACGATCTATTAGATTATAGACTTTATCTTTTGTTTTTTCATCTGCAATAGTGTTTAATTCTGAATCGATCCAAGCATCAAAACTTTTACCTGTTTTTTCTAAATATTTTTCATTAAATTTATCTCTAATTTTACTTCTTTCTTCTCTAGGAACTTTTTCTAATACTTTTACAATAGTTTTTTCATCTGTACCCATTCCATCCATAGCTTTAAAAATCATATCTGTTGCTTTATCTAAAATTTTATCTCTTAGAAAATCTTTTGCACTTTGTTCAGTTTTAACAACACCTTTAGAAAAATTTAATTCTATGGGAGAATTTTTTGCAGAACGAGCAGAAACAGAAACAGAAAAATCATTTCCTTGTTCAATATTCGATAATATTTTTTGAGAAACTTCTGAATCACCAACGACTTCTGATAACTTTTTTACTTCATCTTTGGTTATTTTTTTATCAGATGCGATATCTTTTATGGCAGAATATGCTTGACTACTAACAGAAAAATTTCCAGACATAAAAACCTCTAATAAAAAAATACGATATTATTTATATCTCTTATTTTAGTACAAAATTTTTAAGTTTTCTAGTTTTTTTTATTATCTTTACTAAAAAGACCGATAAGGATTTTTAAAATTATAAAATTTATAAGTTAGTTTAGAATCCGTTTTTAATATTTTAAAAATAGATTCTAATCCTTGATCAGAACTTAAAAAAATATCTGGTTTTATTATTTCAGCGTGAGCAATTATTTTTATATCATTTGTAATAATATTTTTAGGTAAAGAAATATAATGATTTAAAGTTGATTTATTAGGAAAAATTATTTTTGAAAAATCTGCACTTAATTCAGCAGATTCATCATCAAAAGGAAAAATTTGAAAATAATTAGGTATATCTTCTCTATCGCCAAATCTACAATATTCAGCAATTGTTATAGTTGATAAATAAAAATAAGTTTTTGAATTATCAATTTTTATTTTTTCTAACCAATCTAAAGCTTGATTGTTTAAGGAATCTGAGCTTTTTAGTAAAGAAGATAAAAAATTAGTATCAACAAATATTCTCTTTATTTTTTGAGTACTGGAAGGCATTTTATATTTCAATGCTCCTGATTTCTTTTATTTTTTCTTCTATATTTATTCCTTTTAATTTATCAGAAACTTTATCAATATGATTTTTTAAATCAGAAATATCAAAATTAGAATTATAATTTAACATCTTAATAAATTTAGGAGATCTTATTTTTTTTGTTTTTAAGTCTTTTTGAACAAATATTTCAATTCCAACTTCTTCATAAACCATATTTTTAGAAAAGTTTTTTATTTCTTTTTCTGGAGTATCAATAATAAGTATTCCATATTTATCTGTATCTAAATGAATATTAGATTTATTTTTTCCACCTAGCTCTATAATTTTTCCATATACATATAAAATCGTTTGGAAATAATTTTCCTCCAATTTGTATTCTGTAGTAGGAGTTATTTCTAGTATTTTATTATTGTTATTATTAAAAATATCTATTTTTTTATTATTATTTTTTGACCACTTTTGAAAAAAATTAATTGCTTCTTTTTGTTTTTTTTCTAAGTTTTTAAAATTATTAGGATTTTCCAAATTACTACTTAAACTCAAAATAGCAACTAAAGAAGTTTTGAAAATATGTTTTACACTGCCCTCTTTAACTTCATAAGAAATAGTGGCTCTATTTTTTTTATCTTTATTTGGAAACAATAAATACTCTATATTAATTAAAAAATTCTTTAAATCAGAAATGTCAAAATTACTTGGAGAATAATTTTTATTTCCAGATTCAATTTCGATTTTAAATGTTCCAATCTCTTCTTCATTCATAAATATGTTTTCTTCCATGCTCTCTTCTTAATATT
>JBBTGK010000163.1:0-6488 GCA_038060635.1 Cyanobacteriota bacterium
TCAGATAACTCTGAAAATGTTATTGATTTGACAAAGATTAATCCAAAGGATAATTTAAATTTTATTAATGGTTCATAATTGAGGTTTTTAAAATGAAAATAAATTGTGTTTTTAAGCAATTCATGCTTCTATCTGTTTTTTTTGTTCTATTTTGTTATTCAGCAATTGCTCAAGAATTAGTTTTATCAGATGTAAATTTTGAAAATAGCTCTAAATCTATCAATATTTTAGCCAGTAAAGAAATAAAAGCCGAAATGTTTAAAATAGTAGATCCCCATAGAACAGTAATAGATTTACAAGGAGCCGTTTATTATCCTGTAGCGAAAAAAATTGATGTAAATAATGATGTTATCAAACAAATAAGAATTTCTCAATTTCAAACAGATCCTCCAATTGTAAGAGTAACAATTGAAACAACAAAAGAGATTGATTTTAAACTAAATAATATTCTTGAAAAAAATAATCAGAATATAAAATTAACTTATATATCTAACGAAAAAAAAGAACTTAAATCAAGTATTATTACTATTAATAATAAATCTTTAAAACCGAAAAAAGTTGAGGTTGATGAAAAGCAAACTCAAATTTCAAATCCTAGCGAAACAAAAAAATTATTTGATAATTTAATAAATGTTGATTTTAAAGAAACAGATTCTAGTACAAAAGTTTCTATTTCTGGGAAAGATAATATTAGTTATAAATATTTTACCTTAGACAATCCAGATAGACTTGTTGTAGATACTTATGGTACAAATATAGAACAATCAAATGATATTTTTTCTGTAAGACCATCTAAAATTGTTCAAAAAGTAAGATTTGGTGCTATAGAAAAAACAGAAACTGCTCCTGAAGGTGTTAGAATTGTTTTTGAATTAAAAAATAAAATAGCTGTAACAGATAATAAAAAGAGCGATAAAAATTTATTATTTACTTTAGTTCCAGATAAAAATTCACCTTCACCGACTATGGCTTCAGACCCAAAGAATTTAGGTAATACTCTAAATAATACAATTGCTACTAATACTTATACTCCAAAATATAAGGCAAATGGAAAATATTTAGTTGTTCTTGATGCAGGTCATGGTGGAAATGATCCTGGAGCTGTTGGACATTCAGGTGCAAGAGAAAAAGATGTAACACTTGCTGTAAGCTATTATTTAAGAAAAATGCTTATGGATAATGGTATTTCTGTTATCATGGCAAGAGGGGATGATTCTGAAATAGAATTACAACCAAGAGTTGATGTAGCTAATAATAATAATGCAGATCTTTTTGTAAGCGTTCATTGTAATGCACTTGATGGAAAAAGCCCAATGGGTATAGAAACTTATTACAGAACACCACAAAGTCTTGATTTTGGGAAATTAATTCATAAAACAATGGTTCAAAATATTGATACTCCAGATAGAAATTTAAGAGGTGATAGAAATCTTTTTGTAATCAGAAAAACTAATATGCCATCAGTTCTTGTAGAAATTGGTTATATCTCAAATCCTATTGAAGAAGCTAATTTAGTAAATTCTGCTCATCAAAAAAAGATTGCACAAGCTTTATATAAGGGAATTAAAGAGTATTTAGGTAAATATACTCAAGTTAGAAGATAGAATTTTTTTATAACTTTTTATGGATTTACAAAAAATATTTGATAAAGAACCAATTCAATGGGGATTACGAGGTGATCCTTATATGTGGAAAGAATTAAGGCATCTTATTAGCTCAAAAAATCCACCACAAAACGAAACAGATTTTATAAATTTATTAAATAATTTGTTTATGGAAATTACTGATTTTTTACCCGAAAAAAATAAAAATTATTTTGTTGAAAAATTTAATTATGGTGGTATGTCAAGCGGTCATGTTTCATCTGATTTTTGGATAGAAATTGGATTTCCGTTACTTATTGAAAGATTTAGAATTCTAATAAAAAATTGAAATATTATTTATTAATACCTAAAATTTTACACTAAGATAAAACTTTTATATAATAGAGACTATAAATTTTAGCTTGATAAATAAACAAAATGATTTGCCCAGTATGTGATACAAAACTTGCATCTTCTGACTTAGAAGAATGTCCTGTATGTCATAAAAACCTTAGATATGATATAACAATTGTTCCATCTTTAGGAAAATTACCAAAAGATGTTGAAAAAAGATATTTAAAATGGATAAAAATATATCGTAAATTTTTTAGAGCAAAACTTCAATTAAATGAAATAGTAGAAGAAATTCATAAAATAAAAGAAGATATCATAAATTTTAAACATGATGTTTTAGGTGATTTATCTGATTTATTGAAATTTGTAAAAATACAATATGGTGAATTAGACGATGATGTTTATGATGCTCTTCCTGAAAATATAAAACAACCAATTATGAAAGCTACCAATTTTGAGACTTTTACAGTTTCAAAAAAAGGTAAAGGAAATTTTAGATCTATTGCTAAAGCTATAGAAAAAGCCCCTGAAGGTTCTTATATCATAGTAAAACCAGGTGTATATAAAGAAAATATTGTAATAAAAAAACAATTAGAAATAGTAGCAGAAGGAAGTATAGATGAAATTACAATAGAATGTGATTCTGAATCTATTTTAATAGAATGTAAATACTCAAGAATAAGAGGTTTTACTATAAAATCATCGCTTAAAAAACCAACTTTAATATTAAAAGATACTGGAGTGTTAATTGAAGATTGTGATATTTATTCAGATAATAACACTGCTGTTCTTGTAACAGGTGAAAAAAGCAATCCTTATATAAAACGTTCTAAAATTCATGAATGTAAGGAAAATGCTTTTATTTTTGATAAAAAATCTTCTGGTAAAATAGAAAATAGTTTTATTGCTCAAAATAAAGGTTATGGATTTTTTGTAACTGAAAATGCTAACCCTAATATTATCAGATCTGTAATAGAAAATAATAAATCAGGTGTATTTTTAACCGATTCATCTAAAATTAATATTGAAAATACTGATATTTTCGATAATTTATCTTATGGAATAGAAGTTAAAGCTGAAAGCAAAGTAAGAGCCGTAAATGTGAGAGTTTTTAGAAATAAAAATGCTGGAGTTATTTTTGATCAAAAATCTTTTGGAAATATTGAATACTCAGACATATACAATAATTCTAATCATGGTATAGAATTAAAAAATGAAAGTTACCCTACAATAAAAGAATCTAAAATACATAATAATCAAAAAAATGGTATTACTATTAATAATTCAATGCCAATATTAGAATATAACGATATTTATGAAAATTTAGGATTTGGTATCGAGTCTATAACTTCTTCTCCTATAATAAATAATTGCATGATTTATAAAGGTAAAGATTCTGGTTTATTTATACATGAAGAATCTAAGGGAAAAATAAATGATTGTGATATTTTTTCAAATGAAAAAACTAATATAGTTATTGGAAAAGAATCTGATGTAATAATGAAAAACACCAAAGTTCGTGAAGGAAAGAATATGGGTATAATGGTTTTTAAAAGAAGTAATTTAGAATTAGAAAACTGTGATATTTTTGCAAACTCTTTATCTTCAATTGAATTAAAAAATAGTGCTTTATCTGCAACAAAAACAAAAATTAGAAATGGTAAAAGCATTGGTTTAAATATCTCTGAAAAAAGTCAAGTATCTCTTGATGAATGTGAAATAAGTGGTAATAATCTTTCAGGTATAGAAGTTAAAGAAAAATCAACTTTAAATGTAGTAAATAGTAAAATTAACTCAAATAAGAAACTAGGAGTTATTTTCGATGAAAGCTTTGGTAGTTTTGATAACTCTGATATTTTTTCAAATAATTTACCTTGTATAGAAGCTCTTGAAAATAGTGAAATAGTAATAAAAAGATCTAAAATATATGATGGTAGTGATGTTGGCATTTCTATAAAAAATTCATCTTCAAAAATAGAAGATTGTGAAATATATGAAAATTCTCGTTCAGGTATTTTAATCTCTCAGGGAGCTAATACTGTAATTAGAAAATGTAAAATATATGATGGTAAACAAAGTGGAGTTTTTATTCTAAAAAAAGGAACTGGAGTTTTATCAGAATGTACTATAAATAATAATTTATTATCTGGTATTGAAATAAAAGAAAGTAGTAAATTTAGTATAAAATCATCCGAAATATCAAATAATAAAGCCTGTGGTATATTAACTTCTGATAAATCTATGCTAATGATAGAAGATTCTACCTTAAATGATAATTCATTATCTGGTATTGAGGTAAGAGTTAACAGTAGTATTTCTGCGAAAAATTTAAATATAACTAAAAATGATGATGTTGGTATTTGGGTTGATAAAAGTAGTGCTGGTGAAATAAAAAAATGTGCAGTATCTGATAATAAAACAGGAAATACAAGATTTGATGAAGGTTCAAGGGTTTTGATGATTTAATTTGTTAATTATAACCTGAGTTCGACAAAAAAAATAGCTATAAATCAGTCATAATAATTATCTTATAATTTTATTTTTAGAATTATATTGCAATTGGATAAGATAACTTTAGAATTTCATAATCTTTTTTATTTAATCTTATAGAAGGTTTATTTGGTAAAAAAGTATATGCAATTAATCCAGATAATAGATTTATAAAGAAATTTTCAGGATTTCGATGTCTTGAATGTTCAATTTGACATATATTTTTTATTTGATCATTTATAGTTTCTATAATACATCTCTTTCTTAATAAAATCTTATCAATTATAGGTATTACTTTGGGCTTCATTTTTTTATGTACATTTGTTATTAATTCAATGCCTCTATCCCTTAGTTCATCAGTAACATGCTTAGATATATATCCTTTATCTCCAAATAATTTTCCAAATATTTTTTGTGTTATATTTTTCATTAAAATTTTATCTCTATCTGATTTATTTCCTTTACTTATTGATACCGAAACTAAATCACCTTTATCACTGACTATTAAATGTACTTTAAATCCATAAAACCAATCTATTGAAGTTTTTCCTCTTTTTGCAATACCTTCAAATACTTTATTTACGGGTATTCTTTTATTTTTACAAACTGATATTTTTGTTGAATCTATAAATGATATTCCTGTTGCTTTTGACATTCTAAAGCTTTTTAAAAAAACTGATAATGGGACAAGAATTCTAGGCATAAGTTCTACAAACCTATTATAGCTTACTAAATTTGGAAAATAACTAGCATAATCTACGGATATTTTTTCAAGATAAAAAGATTTAAAATTTTTATGATTTGATACATGAAAAAATATACAAATTGTCATTATTTCACTCATTATCATTCGGCTTCCTTGAACTTTTTTTGTTTCATCGGTTAAAAGAAATTGTTCCCAACTATTTTTAAAATATTGAATAAAATTATCGACTTCGTAAAATATTTCTGTTATCATTCTTATACCTCTTTTTATTGATGTTTACTTGATTATACAAGTAATTAAGAGGTTTTTTTTTAAAATTTAAATTTTTTTTGTTATGGAAAATAATTATTTATAAATTAACATTCGTAACTCAATAAATACAAAGCTTACAAGAATTTAAACTTGTTTTTATTCCCTAAATTTTTCTAAAATATTTTACAGCTTTAAATATATCAAAATATAATACAAATTTTTCTACAAAATATTGTCTTCTCTAATCATAGAATAAGTTATAGAAAAAAAAATGTCGAACTCAGGTTAATTATACAAAAAATTATTACAATCCAAATGTAGAGACGCATTGCAATGCGTCTCTACGAGGATGAATACAATAAAAATTAATCAATGTCTAATATTTTTGGGTTTTCTATATTTTTTTCTTATTACACCATTTGTAGAAATTGGTTCTGCTGTTGCTTCAGGAGATATTAAAGGAGTAGGCTCAGGATCAGGAAGATATAAAGGTTCAACACTTTCTTCTGGAGTAGGTGTTGCTTCTGGAACATAAGTAGGTTCTGCTGTTATTAAAGGGCTAGGTGTTACTTCTGGAGGCACTGGTGTTATTAAAGGAGTTGGTGTTATTTCTGGAATATCTAACGGTTCAAGAGTTTTTTCTGGGGTTGGTGTAGGAGTTGGTGTTGGATCTATAATATATACAGGAGTATAGATTATTATCGGACTAGGTAATGTTAGAGGGTCAAAAGTATTTTTTGGTTCAAATATTTTTAGAAAAATCTGCCTAGCTTTTAAAGTAAACTCGGGGTAATTATTAAAAACTAAAAGAGATGAAGAAGTCAGAATAACCACAGAAAAAAAATAAATAATAAATCCTAAAAGTCTATTTTTCTTTTCTACAACTCTTTTAGGACTTCTTTTAGTTAACATTTTATCAGGTTCAATTTTAGAGCCTATCATTAAAGTTCTCATTGGTTTTTGATAATTTTCTAAATCTTCTCTAAAATCTTTTACTGTTTTATATCTAAAATTAAGATCATAATCTAATGATTTGCAGATTATTTTTATTAAATTAGAGTCTACTTTTTGCGTTTGAAGTTCTTTTTCTATATCTTTGGATT
>JBBTGK010000164.1:0-24624 GCA_038060635.1 Cyanobacteriota bacterium
CATTAACAAGAGATTGAGCAATACCTATTCTTTGAAGCATCCCTTTTGAATAAGTTTTTAGTTGTTTATTTGCAGAATTTTTATCTAAACTTACTAGATCTAAAAGTTCATAAATTCTAGTATTTAAAGTTTTGCCTGATATTCCATGAATATTTCCACATAAATTTAAAAACTCCATTCCTGTAAGATAAGTATATATGTATGGACTTTCAGGTAAATAGCCAATTTTTTTATGATTTTTTACTTCAAAAGGTGATTTTCCTAAAACAGAAACTTTCCCTTTAGTTGGTTTAGTTAGACCAACAAGAATTTTTAATGTAGTTGTTTTACCAGCTCCATTCGGACCTAAAAGACCAAATGTAGAGCCTTTTTCTACCGAGAAAGAAACTCCATCAAGTACTTTTACTTTCTTTCCCCAAAAACCCATTTTATAGGTCTTATTAAGGTTTTCTATTTGAATAGCTAATTCCATATTTGAAAATAAAACTCTATATTGTTATAATAAAATCAATCAACTATAATAACATTAAAATTAAAAAAACAATACTTTTGTTATAATTTTTAAAAAGACTTAAATTTTAAATATTATAATTTTTTTTTTAACATAAAAATTTGTTTTGAAATTTGTTTTTGTGGGAATTAATAATTAACATATTAAACAATTTTAAAAATATGAAAAGAACAATAAAAGCTTTTACGCTTATTGAATTAATGATTGTTATTGTAATTATTGGAATTTTGGTTTCAATTGCTTTACCTAATTTTATAGCAATGCAAGATAGAGCAAGAGTTTCTAGTGTTAAATCTAATATGAGAGCATATCAAATTATGTTAGAAATTTATGCTATTGATTTTGGTGGTATTTATCCTCGTTTTCAAACAGATTTATCAGATCAAGCTTTATTAAAAGGATATGCAAAACAATACAAAAATCCTTTTACAAGAGTTCTTTTAACAGTTGACGGATTACCAACTCAATGTCTTGCAGAAATGGGACCAGGTAGTTATGAACCTGCATCTTGGACAGGAATAACACCTTTTTTTGGAGGAATTGATTTTGCAGGTCAAGTAACATATAGAAGATCTCTTCCTTCTGAAAATTTCAGTCGATATTCTCTTTATGGATTGGATAAAAATGCTAACTTTATTTTAGATAAAGATCGTGTTTTTGTTTTAAGTAATGGATAAATTAATTAATATCTATATTTATTTTGTCTTATTAAAATTATTTTTTTCTTGTTTAAAAAAATCCCAAAAAAGGGATAAAAACAAAGATATAAAAAAACTTAGAACTAAAGAAATTAATATTGAAGTTACTTTTTTAGGAAAAACAGGTTTGCTATTTACATAAGCTTTATCTAATATTTTAAAAGGTTCCATTTCTTTTGATTCTTCTAATTTAGCTAATTCATATTGTTGAGTAAAAACAAGATAAATAGCATTTTTAACTTTTGCTTCTCTTTCCAAATCTACTAAAATAAGAGCTTTTGCAGGTAGAGAATTTAATAAAGTCATATATTTATTTTTAGCTTCATCTAAAATTGATTTTTTTGTTTTTATTCCAGCTTGAGAAATTTGCAAATCTTTTATCATATTTTGAAAAGTATCATTAAATTCAGACACTTGTTTTTTTGAAAAATTAATTCTCTCTGAAATATCATTCAGTTCTAATTTAGATTTTAATTCTTGAGAATCTATTTCTGAAACATATTTTATATATTGATTTACTTCTTCTGGTAAAGAAACAGTATTATTTTCTTTTTTAAAATTCATTAAATTTTTTTCAGATTTTTTTAAATCACTTGTTATTTTTATTAATTGTTTCTCAATAAATTTTCTATTTTTTGTAGCATTAAGATAGTTTGTAGATTCAATATATTTTTTTAATTCTAATAAATGAGAATCAGCTATTTTAACAGCTAAATCTTTATTTTTTAAACGAACTTTTATTTTTAAAGAAGTGTCTTTTGTACTAGGAGATAATATTTTTACTTTATATTGAAAATTATCTATTATATCTTGAAAAGTATCATCAATATCTTCTTTAAACTCTATATTTTCAGTTAATTTAAATTTATCTATTATATTTTTAGCAATATATCTACTTTTTAGTATTGTTACAAAATCTGATGTTACATTAAAACTTTTACTTAAATTTCCAACTGAAATATTTGGAAGATCATTAACATTTAAACCTAAATTACTTAGAATATTTGAAAAATTAGAATCTCTTTGAGGAATAATTATAGAAGTTTCGGCTTCATAGATTGGTTCGATAAAAAAAAAACAGCATACGCAACACTTGATGTTATTAAGATTGTAAATAATGAAATAAAAAAAGTATATTTTTTTAAAAATAAATAATAACTATATATATTTTCTTTTTCTTGCATCATTGTTTTATAAAACTCAAAACTAAACTAACAATACCTAATGAACTTAAAACTAAACTAGTAATATCACTAAAGTTTCTGAAAATAAAAAACTTTTCTGGTATAAATATTACATCATCAGGTTCTATAATTATATCCTTTTCTTTTTTACCATTGAATAAAACTTCATTTATATCTACAATAATTATTTCTGGTTTATTTGATTTGTTTCTTGTAATTTTAACTTTTTCCAAATCAGCAAAAGTAGTTGGTCCACCAGCAGATTTTATATAATCGCTTATTTTCATTCCATCTTTGTATTGAAAAGAACCTGATTTATTTATTTGTCCATAAAGATTAACAAAGTAATCATCTGAATATTGTTTGATAAAAGGAACAAAAAGAATATCTCCATCTGAAATTATATTATTTTTTGAAAGCTCATCTATATTAGTTTTTATAATATTTAAAGAATCATTGTATATTCCTCTTTTCCAAATAATTATTTTATTAATACTTGTATTTGTATAGAAAGCCCCTGATAGTTTTAAATTTTGGATAATATTATCGTTATTTTTTACTTCATAAATTCCAGATTTTAAAACATTTCCTGTTATTAATATTTTTTTGTCAATTTCTTTTATAAATATTTTATCTCCTGATAATAAAATAGGATTTTGGTTATAATCACTTTGATATACATAGTTATATAGATCATAGTTTTTTTTAATTCCATTTGCAGATAAAATTTCAATATTTCTATAAGAACCTTGTTCTGTAATACCTTCAGATATTTTTAAAAAATCAATTAATCTTGTAAATTGAGGTATAGTATAAGAGCCAGATTTATTTATAAAACCCGTTATATTTACCTTTATGCTTCTTAATTTATATATCATTATAGATAAATCATAATCTTTTAATCTTTTAGATATTTTTTCTTTTATTTTAATTTTTAATTCATCTGTACTTAGATTAAAAGTAAAAAACTCACCTATTTTAGGAATAAAAATTTTACCTTCTGGATTTAGAGTAGTATTTAAATCAATATTTAATTCTTTACTAATTAAATTTATTTGAATATTATCTCCTATACCAAGTTTATAGTTTTTTAAAAGTTCATTATTTTCAGGTATATATTCATTAGAAGAAGTATTAACATAACTTTTCTGTATAATATTCAAAGGTTGAGTTGTAAAGTTTTTTTGAATCATTGATTTATACTCAATATCAGTTTCTGAAAAAACAGGTAAATCAAAATTAATTATTATTGATATGCTAAGAAAAAAAATAGTAAAAGACTTCATTTATTTAGAATTCTTTTTAAATCCTTGGTCTAGTCTTTGCTTTCTTCTATGTTGAGCTTCAGTATTTCTTCTTTCATGCTCACCTGTCTCTAATAAAAGTTCAGGAACTTCTGTCGGTTTTGCATTTTCATCTAAGGCAACCATTGTAAAATAAAGGGTATTTGCATGTATTTTTATGCCTTTAAGAATATTTTCTGCAATAACTTTTACTCCAACTTCCATAGATGTTCTTCCTACTAAATTTACAGAAGCATAAAAAGTAACTAAATCACCTATATTTATTGGATTATAGAAATCAACTCTATCAACTGAAGCTGTAACAGAAGGTTTTCCTGAATGTTTACAAGCACATACATAAGCAACTTCATCAGCTAGTTTTAAGATATTTCCACCGTGTACATTACCATAAATATTTGCTTCAGTTGGATTCATTAATCTACTCATCATGGTAACAGATTCGGAAACGGGCTTTATTTTTCTTGGCATCAATAATATTTTAAAATTTTAATAGTTATATTTTTATTATATCATTTTTTATATAAGTGATTACTAAAAAGTGAAAAGTGATTAGAAGATGATTTCCTTTATAAGTTCAGAAAGCCATAGCATTAAAAAACTTTAAATATTTGATTACTTGGTATTTTTAATGGAGCGGAAGACGAGGCTCGAACTCGCGACAACTTGCTTGGCAAGCAAGAACTCTACCACTGAGCTACTTCCGCTTAATGAACACTTATAATTTATATCTTTTTTTTCATAAAATGTCAAGCTTTTATATCTAAAAACATAAAATTTGTTAATATAAAGTAATCAATTATTTTTTTTAAATTGTTTTATCAGTATTTTTTTGTATATTTAATCATAGTTATTTTTTATATTTTTTTATAAAATTACAAAAATTGCATAGATTCTAAAATAAGATTTTAATGTATAAAATTATGTTATTTACACGTTATTCTTTATAATAAAATGTTTATTTGAATTTGCATTAAATAATTTTTGAACGATTAATAATGATAAAAAGACATAATAGAAAATTAATATCTATTTTATTAAGTACCACAATACTTAATACTCTTTTTTTGTCTTTTCCAGCTTCTTCAATGGAACAATCTTTTTTTGAAGTTATTTCTACACGCTTTAATAAAAATGCTTCTTTTGTGGATAATTTAAATAGATTAAAAAATGTTACTGAAACCATATCTAATAAAATAAAAAATCAAGAGAAATTATATTTAAATACTAACTATAAAAAATCTAAACAAGATATTGAAAATGCAAAAAAATTACTTGAAAAAGCAGAAGTGGCTTACACAATAGATGATTCTGAACAAGCAAATTCAATAATAAACAATGCTATAAAAAATCTAAAATCTGCTCAATTAAATTTAATGCCATCAAGAAGTGCAGAAATGAGAGGTATGTTTTTAGACGCAGATTTTATTCCTAAAACAAAAGAAGGAATAACTAACCTAATTATTAAAATAAAAAACTCAGGATTTAATGCAATTTATCCAGAAGTCTTTAGAAGGGGATATACACTTGTACGAAGCTCTTTGACTGAAACAGATCCTTCTTTTAAAGATCTTAATTTTGATGTTTTTGAATATATAGTTCAAGAAGCTCATAAGTATAAAATTGAAGTTCATCCTTGGTTTTGGTGTTTTAGAGTTAAATCTCCAGAAAAAGGAAACCCTGTTCTTAGTAAGTATCCAGAATTAGCATCGATAAAAGAAAATGATACAACATTTGAACCTCTTTTTTTAAGCCCATCATCACCAGAATCAAGAGAATTTGTTAAAAATATTATAATGTTTTTTGTTTTAAATTATGAAATAGATGGTGTTTTATTAGACTATATAAGATATGACGATCAATCAGAGGAAGATTTTTTATCTAAAAAATATTTTAAACAACATTATTTTGCCAAAAATGGAATAGAACCACCTTCAGATATTCCTAAAAATGAACCTATATTTACAGAATGGCAATTATGGAGAGAAAATAATATAAATATTGCAGTAAAATCAATTAGACAAACAATTAACTCTATAAAACCTAATTTATCTATAGGAGCTGCGGTTTTTAGAACTGAAGGTGAAGGAAGACTGACCAAAATGCAAGATTGGCGTTTATGGGATAGCAATAATTGGATAGATTATGCTTCTTCTATGCTTTATACAAATAATAAAGAAGATTTAAAAGAATGGCTAAATGCTGAAACTGATTTAGAAACTAGAAAAGATTTTTTATATCCTATCTTAGGCTTTCATAAATTTGCTTTACCAGAAGATCTGTATTCACAATATGGTGTTTTGTATAATAGGGAAGTTACGGGCTTTACTATTTTTACTTTGCAATATTTTAATGAAGAGCTTTATAATGATTTACCAATAGGTATATTCAGAAAAAATGCAATAGTTCCTGATAAAAACCCAATTAAAGCTTCTAAAATGTTGCTTAATGATATATCTATTTGGTTAAAAGAAATACAAAAATCTGAAATAGATATTCCAGAAGAAGATTTGAAAAACTATATTTATAAGATTGATATTTTAAAAAATTCTTTACCAGAACATTCAAAAAATTATAAAGATCATTTTAATTTAAAAAATAAATTAGATGAATTAAAAAAAATATCTATAGAAAATAAACAAGATAATATTTTTCCAAATAATTTGAGCAAAGAAATTAATGAGCAATTAGATTATGTAATAAAAATAGTTGATATACATATTAGAAGAGAACTTTCAAAAAATAAAGAAATTATCCCCAAATTACCTCCTTTTAAACCACTTAAAGAGACTTCCGAATTACCTAATGCATCTGTAACCAAAATAGGTATTCCTCCTATTATAGATGGGAAAATAGAAGGTGATTTTTGGAATAAAATAGAACCCTTAAGTAGATTTTATTGGCATTTAGGTTTTTCAAAATCTGAAACTGAAACTGTTGTAAAAGTTGCTTATGGTAATGAAAATATGTATGTTTTATTTGAAAATTTAGAACCAAAAATGGCTAATACACTTAGACAAACTGATAATGATGATGATTGGAAAATATTTAATGATGATAATGTTGAATTTTTATTAAATATTTCAGGTTTTAATCAAGATTTTAGATTTACAGTTAATATGAATAATGCAAAAATAGCCCAGAAAAATAATAAAGCCATAACAGAAAAATCAGGATTTGAAAGTGCTGTAAATATAGAAAAAGATAAGTGGTTTGTAGAAATGAAAATACCATTTAAAACCATAAATTTTTTACCTCAGAATGGAAGTTCATTAAGAGTAAATTTTTCAAGAACTAGACCTCAAGAATTAAATCCTTATTCACATTGGTCGCCAACTTATAATACTGTAGATAATATTTTTAGGTTTGGGATGTTAAATTTTAAATAAATTGTTTTTTCTCAAAATTTTTATCAAATAAAAATCGAAAATAGAAATAAATTCAACTTCAGTTTCAAATATTTTCTGTTTCAGCAGAAAGAGTACAAACACCTTTTTCATCTAAATCTATATTTAAAGGTTCTATACCATTTTTTTTCCATTCATTTCTTAATATTTCTTCTTTATCTAAATCATATAGCATTGCATATCCACAATCTCCACCACCCGCACCTGAAAACTTAGCAGCACAACCATGTTTTTTTGAAATATTTATAAGTTTTGTCAGTAATTCTGTTTCCATCTCAACTTCTGCTTTTTTTGCCAAATCTTTTAATAAAATTCTATTTGCTGTTATAGCTTTATCAATTAATTCTTTTTTATCATTTTTTATTCCTGAAACAAAAGCATTAACAATCGTTTTTGTTGTTTTCAAGAAATCTGCATAAAATTTTATATCTTCTGCTTTTTGAGATTCTTTTATTTTTTTTACTTTCTCTAAAAAAATCGAGTAGAGGCAGCTTTTCCAGTCCAACCAACTAGAGGGTAAAAATGTATAAGATAGTTTATTTTCTCACATTTAAAGGTATGCCAAGGCTCTTTTATCAATTTGCTTATTGAGGTAAGGTTTTTTAATTTTTCTTTTAACCAATCAGAAGTATAACTTTGATAAACAATTAAACCTCCATAAACAGATGATGCAATATCTAAACCACTTCCTGAACCTTGAGAAATAAAATGTGATAAAGCACTAAGTTTAAAAATTATTTCTCTGTTTACACCTTTGTCTATTTCAATTCCATGAATATATAATATTGCTGAAATTATTGAAACTGTAACCGCAGAGCTACTACCAAAACCAAATTTTATACCATGTTTACTACTTAAATCGGAAAGGATATTTATTTCAAATTTTTTTAATTCATAACCAAGTTCTTCCAAATATCTTAAAGTTATTTCTATAGCGTTTTTTGAAAAAGATAAAACATCAATATCTTCAATTTCAGAAACTAAGTTAAGTTTTTTATTTGAATATTCAAATTCTATTTTTGAAATATCGATCCTTTTTGAAGTAAAAAGAATTTTTTCACTAAGTCTTATATAGCAATATATAGATTTAGAAATAGAGGTTGCAACCGCAGGCATACCAGATTCTATTACAGCATATTCACCTAATAAAATTAATTTACCAGGTGCTTTTATTATATATTCTTGCTCATCAGAATTCATTTTTTTTCCTATTAGTTGATTTCATTAATAATTAAAATATAATTAGTTTTGCAAAGTTGTCAAGTATTAGATATAAGTATTTTACTAGTTTTAGAAATGTTTTTATAATTTAAATTAATTCAAATCTATTAAAATACTAAAAAAGAGTTATTTTATATTTGACTAGCAAAAAATTTACTGTAAAATTTGAATAAAATAATTGTATCTAAAATAGATAAAAAGAGTATTTTAAATGTTAGATCTAAGTAAAAAAACTGTAAAAAAAGAAAGCTATAAAGAATCACATTGGTTAAAAGAGCTAAGAAAAAAATACCTTTCAGGACAAAGTATAATTTTTATTTTACACTCAAATGTTTTAGATCTTGTTCAATATGAAGATACATACATAACACTAAAAGATTTTTTATTAAATGAATTACTAACTAAAAACAAAGATATTTCAATTTATTTTGATGAAAGTGAAGGTTTGGTTTTTGGTTTACCTGAAATGAGAAAAAAATTTATTTCTTCAATAAATGTAAGAAAGGCAATTTCTGGTGAAAGTTTAATTTCTGACCCTATTTCTCAAAGTACATCTCAAACAATGGCTCTTTTTGAAAGAGTTATGGAAGTTCCTAACCAAAGTACAGGAATAATTTTAGGTTATTCAGAAACAATTGTTCAATCGGCAGAAAAAATGAATTATCTTACCTCAACTGAAAGAGCAAATATAATAACGGTTCAAAGATGGGCGAATGATCCACAAATGTTAAACTCTGATAATTTGGTAATAATGATAAGTGAAACATTGTCAGATATTAATAGCAAATTAGTAAAAAACCCTCAAATTTGTTCTATAGAAATTCCAATGCCTGATTATGAAGAAAGATTGGATTTTATAAAATATACAATAAATAAATTCCCTAATGTTGAATTTGATTTAACAATAGAACAATTAGCCAATCTTACAGCTGGGTTAAGAAAAATACAAATTCAAGGTATTTTTAGAGAAGCAAGTAAAATAGGAGAAAAAATATCTTATCAACAATTAAACGAAAGAAAAAAAGTTATTATAGAAACAGAATGTTTTGATTTGGTTGAAGTTATAGAAACAAAACATGATCTTAGTTCAATTGGTGGAATGGATTATATAAAAGACTATCTTAATAAAGTTTTGAAAAATATAAAATCTAATAATCATAGTAAAGTTCCTATGGGAATGTTTTTTGTAGGGCCTATGGGGACTGGTAAAACGTATGTAGCAGAAGCTTTTGCAGGAGAATCTGGAATGACCTGTTTAAAGTTAAAAAACTTTGTAAATTCTCTTGTTGGAGCAACTGAATCAAATTTAGAAAAAATATTTAGTATAGTAAAAGCCTTAGGGTATGTATTAATTATTATGGATGAAGTTGATAGAGCTTTAGGCGATAATAAATCTGAAAGTGATGGTGGAACAAGTAGTAGAGTTTATGCAAAAATAAAAGCTTTTATGAGTGATACAACAAATAGAGGTAAAATTTTATGGGTAATGATGTCAAATAGACCGGATAAACTTGATATAGATTTAAAAAGATCTGGAAGATTTGATTCTAAAATTCCATTTTTTTATCCGCAAAATCAGCCTGAAGTAGAAAATTTAATAAAATCTCTACTGAAAAAAAATAATATTAATTATGAAATAACTGATTTTGAAAAAATATCTAATTTATTAATAAATTTTTCTGGTGCAGACATAGAAGCAATAATATTAAGTGCTAGTAATAATGCTTATGATAAAGAAAAAAATATTTTAAATGATGAAGAGTTTTTATTTGCGATAGAAGATTTTATTCCAAATCGTGATTCTTCTATGATAGAGTTTATGGAACTTTTAGCTGTTTTTGAATGTTCTTCAAGAAGTATGTTACCAGAAAAATATAAAGATATAACTAATCAAGAATTAAATGAAAAAATTAGAAATCTTAAATTAATTAATGGATTATCTTAAATGGATAGCTTTTTCCCTATTTCTTCTGAATCTTATGAAGCTATAGATATATGGCTTGATTTATTAGAAGAATTTGATGACAATTATAAAAGAGAAAAAAAAATATTTTATAAGTCAAAAAGAATACAGGAAAAAGCTTATTCTAAAAAAGAAGTTGTTGATATTAAATCTCTAACTTCACCTAATTTTAGTTTAAGTACTTCGTTAATAGATAAAAATAGATTTAATTCAGAAATAGATGAAGTTCATTCTATAGAATTAGTTTCAAGAGTTGTTAACAATAAAAAATTATCTTTGTTTGAAAGCCTAGAGAATTTATCAGAAACAATTGAAGATATTTCTGATGATGATGAAGATGATTATATTTTTGATATGATAATTTAATTTTCATTTATTTTCCATTCGCCATCTTCAAAAATAAAAATCCCTTTACCTAAAATTATTCTTCCCAAATACCATTTAAGTTGAGGTTTATTTAATGTCCAAGCTGAACACCAATACTCAAAAGCATCTTCATTTTGTAATTTCATTGTACTAATTTTTTCATTTTGCTTTTTAGAAAAAAGTTTAATAGCTTCATCATATTTTTTTTCATTCATTAATTTTGAAACTCTTATAGCTGTATAAAGTTGTCCTGTAATTGAGTCTTTTTTTAAATCATCAATCATAAACTCGTTTATATTATTTTTATTTATTGTTAAAGTGGAATTGCCTGAAATTAATTCATTATTTGGATTTAAAAAAGGAATTAATAATGTCTCTAATAAAATTTTCTTTAGTTTTTCTTGTTTAGTTTCAACATTTATAATATGTCCAAACATATCAGTTTCAATTTTTATTGTTTCATTTTTAATTTCTTGATTTTTTAGGTTTGATAAAAGATTTTCATACGTATCTTTAGATATTTTAGGTTGATTAATTAAATTTGTGGTTTCTGCAAAAGAAACAGATAAATTCAAAAGTAGCAAAAAAAGTAGAAATAACTTTTTCATTTTTTATCCTTTTAAGATTAAATCAAATTTAAGATTCATTATATATTATATATCTTTAATTATTCTCAATTTTAAAATTATTATTATTTTCAATTAATTTAGCAAAATATATAGCTCCATTACGGGTTAAATGCTTACAATCCTCACTTATAAATTTACAATCAGGTGTAAAAACAGGTAATGTGTTATTTTTATCAACAATCATTCCTATTAAATCTATATATTTATTTCCCCATTGCTTTTTTAATAAATCATTTTTTTCAAAGAAAGATTTTTCTATATTTGTTCTTTGATTGCAATAATCAGAATCATGTTTTTTGTTATAAAATATTCCATTCTGCAATCCAAAATTTTTTGTTCCAATATTCCAAACCTTAGAGCTATCAATTTTAAATTGCGGGACAATTTTATCAAAATAATCTTTATCAGTTTCTGAAAAGAATATATATTTTGCTTGATTAAGTTTTTTGATTAAATTTTTTGAATTATTGATATTAGGTATATATGATATTTCTATAAAATTTCCATATTTAGATTCTAATAATATATTAGACCAATCTCTTGCAAAGCTATTTCCTATTGCCAAAATCTTTATTTTATTATTAGTAGTAAAATCTTTATCTAAATCATTTATTCTATTATTATATTTAATATTCATATCTCTTTGATGTTTATCTTTTGTTAGGTCTAATTCAGAAAAATCTTTTATAATACCAGCTTTAGAATAAATATATAATGATGAAAAAGTAGAAATAATAAATAAAATAGATGAATACCATAATAAAATACTAGTTTTTATTCTATTTTTATCTCTAAATGGTTGTTCAATAAAAATATATGATACAATAGAAAGAAATAAAATAAAAATAAAAATAAAAACAGAATCTATAACATTATATTTTTCAAAAATAAAATATCTTGCAAAAGCCAACACAATTTGATGCCACATATAAAGACTAAAGCTTATTTTACCAATATAAACCATCATTTTATTTTCCAAAATAAAAGAGTCTAATTTATTTTTATTATTGACTGAAAGCAATACACCTAATGATGAAATAATAATTAAAAATAGTTTTAAACTACTTGGTAAATCAATATTGGATATAAGAATAAGAAAAATAATAGGTAATAATAATAATTTATAATTTGTCTTTATAATTTTATCTCTAAAAACTATACTACCTATACCACCAAGAGATAATTCAAAAAAACGAAATTGAATTGAATAAAATTTATATGCTTCATCTGAAGATGAAATAAACATAGTCATAGAGATTATTGTAAGTAATAATAAAATGGGTAAAATCCATCTAATTCTTTTTTTTTGAAATGTCAAAAATATTAAAGGGTAAATTAAATAAAATTGTTCTTCTATGCCAAGACTCCATGTGTGCATTAATGGTTTATATTCATTTACAATATTCCAATAATTCCCTGTAGTAATTAATAATAAAATATTATTCGCAAAAAAATTAGTAGCAATAACGGATTGACTTAAATTATCTAAATCATCTGGAAGCATAACAAATGAGGCAATTATTAATGCTATTGAAGTTGTAAATAAAACTAAAGGTATTATTCGTCTAATTCTTCTTAAGTAAAATTGAGTGATAGAAAATTTATTTTCAATAACTTCTTTAAATATTATTTTTGTAATCAAATAACCACTTATTACAAAAAAAATATCAACCCCTAAATAACCATTTGGAAGATATCCAAAATGGTATAGAATAACAGATAATACTGCTATTGCTCTAAGACCATCAATATCTTTCCTATAAAAGGTTGATAAATTTTTTTCCATATTTTATTTTCTCTTTTGAATAAAGGGTATTTATTTTATAAAATAAATATACCCACGATTAATAAATCGTACTTTGTATTAAGCTATTAGCTAAGCTTATAGATAGTTTTAATAAAATAAAATAATTATCCTAAAATAGCTTTTTTCATTCTATCTACAGCTTTTTGAAGATTTTCTTGAGAATCTGCATAAGAAAGTCTTAAATATCCTTCAAGACCAAAAGCGTCTCCAGGAACGGTAGCAAGATAAAAATGATCTAATAAGTAAGTAGCAAAATCTGCTGAAGTTTTTATTTCGGTTCCTCCAAAAGTTTTTCCAATTAAAGCTTCTACAGAAACAAAAATATAAAAAGCACCGTCAGGTTTATTAACTTTTAGTCCTTCAATTGCATTAAGTTGCTCACACATAAAATCTCTTCTTTTAACAAACTCTGTTTTCATTGTTTCTATAAAATCGCTTCCACCTAATATTCCTGCCAAAGCCGCTTTTTGAGCAATTGATGTAGGATTAGAAGTTGTTTGAGATTGAATTTTAGTACAAGAATCCATTATCCATTTAGGGCCAGCAGCATAACCAATTCTCCAACCTGTCATAGAATAAGCTTTAGAAACTCCATTTACAGTTAAAACTCTATCAAAAAAGCCATCTACTTCTGCTGGGCTAAAATGTTTTGCATCACCATAAACTAAATATTCATAAATTTCATCAGAAATAATAAAGATATCTTCTCTATCTCTTAAAACCTCCATAATATCTCTTATTTCTTTTTCAGTATAAACTGTACCTGTTGGATTTGAAGGAGAATTAAAAACAAATATTTTAGTTTTTTCAGTAAGTGCATTTTTTACTTGTTCAGGAGTCATTTTAAAATTTGAGCTTATATCTGTATGTATAATAACTTCTTTTGCATCAGCCAAATGAGCCATTTCTGGATAACTAACCCAATAAGGTGATTGAAAAACAACTTCATCATTAGGATTTAATAAAGCAAGAAAAATATTTGCTAATGATTGTTTTCCACCAGTACTTACAACGATTTGTTCTGGCGAATATTTTAAATTATTATCTTTTAAAAATTTTTCAGAAATAGCTTTTCTTAATTCTATAATACCTTGAACAGGAGTATATTTAGTAAAATTTTCTTTTATTGCTTTTATTGCAGCATCACAAACAAAATCTGGAGTAGGAAAATCTGGTTCTCCAGCAGAAAGACTAACAACATCTTTTCCTTCGCTTGCCATTTTCTTTGCTCTTCCAGTTATTTGAAGAGTTTGAGATTCTTGAATATTTTTAACTCGATTTGACAAAAATCTTTCTTCATTTTCAAGTGACATAAAATTATTTCCTATAAATTTGATAAAAACATTATATATTATATGATTTTATATTTTAGATATGTTTTCTGAATTAATAAAGATTAATATAAAGTAAGCTATTTCAGTTATTTGTTTGATTTCAATTTTATTAAAATCAAAGTTCATAAAATTAAGATTTATTCTTCTATGGGTGGTGGAACAGTAATATTAACTAAATTTTGAAGTCCTGAAGTAAGAGCTTCTTCAATTGTTTTATCTCCCTCTGAATAACATTTAATTTCTTTTCCTAGAATATTGAGAAAAAATACAGCCATATCTATTATTTCCATTACCATAAGGCTATTTATTTGACGATTTTCTCTCATAAGACAATAACGATAATAAACTTCATTTTCTTCTGTTAATCCAAAACCACCTAAATTTATATAAGGATTAAATCTTAAAATTATATTACCAATCCCAAGCAAATTACTTTCTGTTGTACTAATAGGAAGTTTAGCAAAAAATTGAATTATTTCTGATGGTTGCTCATCTTCGTCTTTATATTCATCTTCATCAGGTTCACCTTCAGCTATTTTAAACATATCATTAAGAAAAACTATTTCCATAACTGTAGGATCAAGTGATGTATCAATATTTTTTAATTTCACTAATAATTGTTCCATTTTATTTTTTTGATCTATAGGAACATATTGATTTTCTACACCCAAAAAATCAAGTACTTTACCTAATTCGGCAAAAATATTTTCTTCTAAAGGTTTCTCTTTTTTTACTTCTATTTTTTTAGCTGAAATAGATTTAGCAGGCATTATTCTAGTTGGGACTCTATTTATCATTTTAAATTTCCTTTTTAGGCTCTAATTGGTTGAAGATTTCCCATTATGGAGCCTCTTCTTGTTGCTTCACTTGCTTGATAGTTTTCAGTTCCTCCATTATAGAGAGGTGATTCTTTAGTTTTTTCAAAACCATCTACTAATTTTTGAGGATCAACTTTAAGTACTTTTTCACAAAACATAACAGCTTGTTTATATTCTACAGAATCTTTAGGTTTTTGAGTAAGTGTTTCCTGAAGATATTTAGTAGCATGAGCAGGATCTGTTTTGATCATTTCAAGATTTATTTTAGATAAAGCAAGTTCAAGTTTTTCTTTTTTATCTTGTGGTAGTTGAGGATTTTTTAAAGCATTGTCAATTGCATTTTTTTGTCCTCTGAGCATAGCAACATTATTTTCTTTTTGGTTTTCTTGATGTATTTTATATGCCATACATCCAACAGCAATAACGCCTGCTCCAACTGCCAGACCTAAACCAACTGGATTTGCTAATAATGCAACACCAGAGGCAACAACTACAGCACCAGAGGCTATCATAAGACCGCCTTTAACAATTCCAGCTGCTTTTCTTTTTATATCAGTATTATCGATAACATTTGTAGTAACGGCTTTCATTTCTTCAGAAACACCACCTTTTATGGCTTCTTTTCTGCTTTCATAAGAAGCTAGTTTTACTTTTAATGTATCAAGTTTACTAGATTTTTCTAAAATTTTACCTTCTAATTTTGAGATTTTACCTTCTAGCTCTAACATTTTTTGACTAAATTTAGGATCATTTGTTGGTAAATTTCTAATATCATTTTTAAATTCACGAATATCATTTTTATACCCTGTAATCTTTTTTTCTAATCCATCTATTTTTTCTTTAACCTCAGGCATTTTTTTAGTTTCTAGTTTTTTTAATGTTTCTTCAGGATTAAGAAAATCGTTTGCTCTTGATTTTAATGCAATAGCACTACCTGTATCATAAATTGATTTTGAAGTCATTATTGCACCACCAGCAATGGTAATACTACTTCCTACTGTTCCAGCTACATTTCCTGCAGTTTCTAGACCAGATTGAAGAAGAGATTTAGTTGTTACAAAAGCTGCACCAGATATTGCACTACTTGCTACATCAGGTTTACCGAATGCAATATTAGCCCATCTTTTTACTCTTTCCCAAGCAGTTCTTTTTATTTCTACTGGTTTTAATTCTTCAGGTTTTATTCCTGCATCTAGCATCAGGGTTGTTATTTCATCTTTTGGAGATTTATTAAATTTATCTTCTAGTTTAGATAACTTATCTTTTTTTTCAACTAATTTTGATTCTAATTTGCTTATCTTACCTTCTAATTCTAACATTTTTTGACTAAATTTAGGATCATTTGTTGGTAAATTTCTAATATCATTTTTAAATTCACGGATATCTGTTTGTAATGAAGATACTTTTCCTTTTAATCCTTCAATCTCTTTTACCATACCAAATAATTCTTTTCTAGGAATTGGTTCAGGCTGAACTTTTCCAAGTATTGAAAGCAATTCAGTTTTTTGTTGAGGAGTAATAGTAACGCCTTTTTTATCTAAGCTCGAAACAAGTTGTTTTAATGTTCCTGTAGTATCTAATTTATCTATCATTCCTAAAAGGGATTTTTCGCCACCTTTAATCTCTTTGGCTAAATCTTGAAATTCAGATTTTGTTAATTTTACATCACCTTGTTTTTGTTCAATTTTTTTTACTTTATCTGTAAAACTAGTTGCCATAACACTAGTATTTAAATATGTTGGTGTATAATTAGAACCAATACCTGACATAAAAAACTCCTTCCATAAAAATGATTTTATAATTATAAACTAGATAAAACTTTATTTCTTAAAACTTGAAGATTTGGAAAATTAGTATCTATAGATGTACATATATCAAGATAATTTTTTGCTATTTCTTTTTCATTAAGTAAATATGATATATACCCAAGATAAAAATATGCCTCTGGCTTACTTTTTTTAAGTTCTAATGCTTCATTAAAAAAAATCATAGCATCTTTTAAATTTTCTTTTTCTGAATTATCGTCTAAAGCAAACTTTTCAAGTGAAGAAGTGCCTTTATTTATCAAAAAATAAAATTTATCATCAAATTTTTTATTATTATCTTCTGTTTTTTCATCCAGTTCTTTAACAATATTTAAATCAATAGATAAATCCATTGACTGTTTTTTTATATCTTTAAAAAAGCTTTTAATTCCAAACATATTTATACTCAAATTTATGATTTATAACACTATTAAATCATAGCAAATTTTATAAATTAAGTAAAATTGCCTTGGTCAGAATTAAAATTAGTAAAATAGTTTTTCTATATAAATAATTAAGAGGCAAAAGAAATTAGTTCAATATTTTGTGGAAGCTCATCAATTCCAACTTTAATAACCATATTATATATTATGCTTTTATATGTTACATATTCAATGTAATCACGTTGTTTAAAAAAAGATCTTTCAAATACATATATATAACCTTTTGGTTTATTTAATTGTTCTAATGTTTCTTTTGTTGCTTCAAATACTACTTTATTATTTTTATATTCAAATTTACTATAAGAACCTTTAGGGCAATTAATTCTATTTATTAATGACATAAAAATAGCAATATCTATTATCGGTGAAGCATGAATTGCAGGATCATCGTCTTTAATATTTTGACCATTAATAAAAGTATAAGCTTGTTTAGGTTCAAAAACTTCTATTTTATTTGGAGATCCATGAAATAAATAATTATTACTTTTTTCTAAATTATATAACAATTCTTTTTTGTTTTTATAAAACATTTAGATAAACCTAAATTTTACTATTCATAATACTATATTTATCTTATTAAGCTATTTTTTCTATTTATTAAATAAGTTATATTATATAGGAATAATCTTATTTTTATGTTAATTAGGGAAAAAAATGGGTAAAAAATATGTAGTTTTTTTTGTTTTAATTTGTAATTTTTTAAATTCAAATATGGCTTTTTCTAAAGAAGAAGAGAAAAATGAAAAAGCAATTGATATAAAAGTAAAAACAAAAGTAAAAATTAAAGAGATTTATAAAGATCCTGAGCAAATTCCAGAAAGTAATTTTACTGATAAAGAATTAATTGATCTTATCAATGAAGCTAAAAACTATCTTGATAAAGATGAATGTGAAAAGGTTATACTTACATTATCTCAAATAAATCAAGAAAGTGAAGTAAATAAAGTAAAAAATACTTTTCTTTTAGCTTCATTTCTTGGTTTAGTAATGGAAAATTCAATGAAAAATACTGAAGAAGATAATATAAAAGGTTTAAAATTAGCTAGATATTATGCAAATCTCTTAGAAGATGAGAAAATTAAATCAAAATCATTAGATTCAATAGATGAACTTTTAAAATATGGAAATGCGATAAAAGTCATTTTTTTAATGAAAGATAAAAAATTTAAAGAAGCTGAAATTGAAACAAATAGATTAATAAAAAAAGAACCAGATAATGGATATTTATATGATTTATTAGGAACAATTAAGTTTAACCTTGGTCAAAAAGAAGCTGGAAAAAAATTATTAGATAAATCTATTAGTATGAGTTCAGATAAATCAACAGGTTATTATGATCTTGCTTGTTTATATGGGATTGAAAATAATAAACTTAAAGCTATTGAAAATTTAAAAAAAGCAATAAAAGTAGATATAAAATTGAAAGAAAGAGCTAAAAAAGATAAGGATTTTAATAATATAAAAAAATCAAAGGAATTTATAGAAGTAACTACTTAAGTTAATATTTTACTAATAATTGAATTTATAATAAAATTAAATGATAAATATTTTTTTTCTTTATAAAAAATAGAAGGATAGATAATGGATAATCAAGAAAATAAAAAACTTGAAGAAGGAGATATTTTTTATACTTTTTCTGAAAATAAATACCAAACATATAAAGTACTTAAAATTGATGAGAAAAATGAAGCTTTTCATCTTTTATTTTATGAATTAAGCGAAGAAATTCCTGAAATAGAAAAGATAAAAAAACAAACTATTGCAATATATCATTTACCGATTGATATAAAAAGCCTTAAAAATCCTGTTTTTTTAGGTAACACCAGAATAAATGCTCATGAACTTATTGGATATCATGAATATTTTAAGCAAACTCAAGATGTTAATAGTATTGGTTTATTAGTAAATGAGTATTATAGAAAAGCTTATTATTTAAGTGAGCAAAAAGAATATAGTAATGCAATAGACGAATATTCAAAAGCAATTTATTTATTTCCACAATTTTTTGAAGCCCTTGATAATAGAGCCTTTTGTAAAATGGATTTATCTTTATGGGAAGAAGCTATTAAAGATATTCAAAGATCATTATCAATAAATCCAAAAAGTTTTATTGCAGAATTTTCTATGGGAGAATGTTATATAAGATTAGGAAATATTTTAAAAGCTAAAGAACAATTTCAAAAATCATTTGATATTGATCCTTCAAATAAAATAGCTCAGGATTTTTTGAAAGAATTAGCTAAATAATCAAAATAATAAATAAAATGGAAATAAAAATAGTAAAAATTGATAAAGAAGAGTTAATAGAATATTCTAAAATTCCTATGTCATTTGAGATAAATTCTTTTTTTGATATTTCATTAAAAAAAAATGGACTTGAAGGAATAACAATAACAGAGAAAATTATTGATAAACCATACTTGAAGGATTATGATAAATATGAAAATCCAACTTTATGGGTAAATGATTTTGATTTAACAAATTGGGGAATATTTATTGCTAAAAACGAATTTTCTGAAAATATTGGTGGTTTAGCAGTTGCTTACAAAACTCAAGGAAATCATATGCTTGAAGGAAGAGATGACATGACTGTTTTATGGGATATCAGAATTCATCCTAATTATAGAAAAAATGGAATTGGGTCTTTATTATTTAAAAAAGCTGTAGATTTTTCTAAAGAGCATAATTGTAAAATAATAAAAATAGAAACTCAAAATAATAATGTTCCAGCTTGTAAATTTTATGCAAAACAAGGTTGTTATTTAGGTGGTATTCATCCAAATATTTATAAAGAATTTCCTGATGAAATACAATTACTTTGGTATAAGGAATTATAATCAAATATTATTTTTAGAAAAAAAGAAAAATGCTAAATAAACAAAGAATTATTGATAGTTTTAATAAACAAGGTCTAATGAAAACTTTAGGAGCTGAATTAGTTTCTATTGAAGAAGGAAAAGTATCTATTAGTTGTGAATTATCAGAAAAAGTATCTCAGCAAAATGGATTTTTTCATGCAGGAGCCTTAACGTCTATTGTTGATTCTGCTTGTGGTTATGCTGGTTTAAGTGTTATGCCAGATAATGCAGATGTTTTGAGTGTAGAGTTTAAAATAAACCTTATGAAACCTGCAAATATAGAAAAAGTAATTGCTATAGGTAAAGTAGTACAAGCAGGAAAAACTTTAGTAATATGTGAAGGCATAATAACAGATCCAAAAGAAGAAAAAATTTATGCAAAAATGATGGCTACTATGATTTGTGTGAGAGATAAAAATTAAGTAGTATCTCATAAAATAAAGTATCAGCGATTTTTTATATTAGAATAATTAAATTTATCTATATAAAGCACTTTATTTATATTTAATTTTTAAAAATCAAAAATAATTTTCAGAAAAAAGTAAAAGTTAGGTGAAACGTTTCACCTAACTCAAACCTTCTATTTACGTTAATAATTAATATATATTTAACATAATTTAATCACCTATTAAAATTAAAGTTATTTTTTCTCTATTTTAAAAATTGTCTTGAACAGGATTCATAGGATTATTTGATTAATAGGATTCTCTATTCATATTTTTTGTACTAAAATAATCTAAAAATAGTAAAGAAAATAAATATCCTAAATCTTATCTTGTCTATCTTAACCTGAGTTCGATAAAAAATTATAATAGCAAAGTAAAATTAGAGCAAAAAACAAGGGACTAAAGCACCCTTGTTCAGGAGTATACATGTATATCTTTATTGAACAAGGTGAGTAAATACCCTTATTTACGAATCAGCCCCTTGAAAATAATAGCTCTGGATAAATTAGTTTCAATAAAAATAATTTTAATGTTTTTTATTTATTTTGTATTACCTATTATCAGTATATTCTAGAATATAAATTTGTCGAACTCAGGTTATCTTATAATCTTCCTTAATCCTGTTCAAGACAAAAAAACAAAAAATAGAGATAAAAAATTAAATCATTTTTTATCATATAAATCATAAAAAAAGTTCACTATCAAGAGAGTAAAAATATGTAAGTTCTTTATTATTTTTATATTCTTCTCTCATCATTTCAGCAACTTTTTTCAAATTATTTTTCTTGTAATCTTCTGAAAATTTTTCAAAAGCTAACTTAAAAACTTTAGATTTAGATACTTTTAAAGTTTTTATCAAAAAATCTATATCTTTAGAAAAGTTTTTATTTAATGAAATAGTTATTCTAAGACTATTATTAGTATTTTTTTTCATAATTAAACCTCTGTATTCTTTACTAAAATAATCTAAAAACAGAAAAGAAAAATAAATATCCTAAATCTTACTCTTGTTTATCCTATTCAAGACAAAAAATTATTATTATAATAAAATCATTTTCACTAATATTTTGCAAAAATCTTTTTACTAACATCAATACCAGAAACATAAGCCCCATGAACAGTTGACATATGTATTTTATGACAAGCTTCTCCTGCAAAAAACAAAGTATTAGAAACAGGTTTTGCTAAATTATCTATATCTTTTACAGTTGAACCATTTGCAAGATAAGAATACGCACCATAAGAAAAAGGATCTTTACTCCACTCTGAAAGATAAGCACTTGTAGGGTTTGCTACTGAATTTCCATACATCTTCTTTAATTGACTTACAGCTCTTTCTACCATTTTATCAAGCCCTTGAGATTGCCACTCTAAAGCATTTTTTCCACCTGCTATTGCAATAAGCATATTTTTTTTGGTTGGTGTATAGGCATTAAAAAAAGAAGGTAATCTATTATCATCTTTATCAAAATACTCTATCCAATAAGAATCTGTATTCCAAAAAACTTCTGGAAAAGTCATTATTAATTTTGAAAAATGTCCAAAACCTATTTTTTTGATAGCATCTGTTTTTTCTTCAGGTAAAGCAGGACTAAATTCTATAGAACCTTTTTTCAATACACCTAAAGGAACTGTTACTACACAAGCATCAAAATTATATGATTCTTTATTTGTTTGTATTTGAACTGTATTATTTTTGTATAAAACTCTTTTTACAATAGTATTAAGCTTATAATCTAATCCATTCGCTAATGATTCCACTAATCGACTATAACCATTTAAAACAACATGATTTCCACCTTCAAAACTTTCTTCCATTTCTTCTATTTTTGACGTAACCAAACTAGCTTCGGCTGCATATTCATCTGTAAAAGTAGTTCTTAATATATGCTTTAAAATCTCTTTATTTGGTGTTTGCCCTGCTTTTTTCCAAAATAAGTCTTCAACAGATGAATTACTTCCAGATATATCAGTTGCATATTTTATATATTTTTCATATTCAGCTCTAAGATTTGCTACTTTTCCTTTATTCATCCACCCTGATTTTGAATCAAACAAAGGTATTTCTTCATTTTCATAAGTGTTTACATGTTCAAAACCAAATTTTTCGCATAAATCAATAAGAGGATTTCCTTTATTTCCATGTATCCAACCAG
This sequence comes from Cyanobacteriota bacterium, assembly GCA_038060635.1. GTDB lineage: Bacteria > Cyanobacteriota > Sericytochromatia > UBA7694 > JACMQJ01 > JBBTGK01. The sequence goes on from JBBTGK010000164.1 coordinate 22,948, forward strand.
CACCAATTTCAGCAATTCCAGCATCAGAAGTAGGTTTTGAAAAAACTCTTCCACCTAATCTATCTCTTCCTTCAAATATGGTTACGTCAAAACCTTCTTTTTTTAATTGATACGCAGCTGATATTCCAGACATTCCTGCTCCAATTATTGCGATTTTTTTTCCTTTAGAACCTTTCATTTCACTAGATATATTAGAAAAAGTTGGTTGTTCTAATACATAATTTGAAGAACAGTTTATAAGACCCAAAGATAAAATAGATTGTGCTGAATATTGTAAAAAACTTCTTCTTGATAAATCTTTTTTTGTCATATTTTTTAAGTTTAAATATAATTGGTTAATTTAAAATAGTATCATTTTATTTTTTTAAATACAAACTTAAAATATAAATAGTTTATTTTTTTCTAAAGAAAATCACTTATTCATAATTCATAATTCAGTTTTTTTTACTCACCATAGTATAATAAATAGGTAACATATTTCAGGTAAAAAAAAATGGGTTTATTAGTAAAAATAGAAGAAAATAGTCAGGCTGAAAAATCTGGGCTAAAAAATGGCGATAAAATAAATAAAATAAATGGAAAAGAAATAAACGATCAAATTGATTTTTCTTTTTTAAGTTCAGAAGAGTTTCTAGAGATTGATATAGAAAAAAAAGATGGTTCATTCTTTAAGTTAGAAATTGAAAGAGAATACAATAAACCGCTTGGAATATCTATTTTACCTCCAGAAATAACTCAATGTGATAATGCTTGTGTTTTTTGTTTTATTCATCAACAACCAAAAGGAATGAGAAAATCTTTATATGTAATGGATGATGATTATCGTTTTTCTTTTTCTGATGGTAATTTTATAACCTTAACAAATTTAAAACCTCATGAATGGAAAAGAATATATAAACTAAATCTTAGCCCTCTTTATATCTCAGTTCATGCAACTGAACCTAAAATAAGAGAAAAAATGGTTAGGCATAAAAAATCAGGTGAAATTTTAAAAAATTTAAAAAAACTAATTAAGCATGATATCTCTTTTCATTGCCAAGTTGTTTTATGTTATGGATATAATGATAAAGAGCATTTAGATAAAACTATTCAAGATTTAGTTAAACTTTATCCATATATGAAAGGTATTGCTATTGTTCCAGCTGGATTGACTCAATATAGAAAAAGTTTGAATTATTTGAAACCATGGAATAAGGAATTATCTATAGAAACAATAGATCAAGTAAAAAAATGGCAAGATAAATTTAAAAAAGAGTATGGAGAACCAATAGTTTATTTGGGCGATGAATTTTATTATTTATCAGAAAAAAAACTTCCTCCTTCTTCACATTATTCTGGTTTTAAATATACAGAAGATGGTGTTGGAACAACAAGATTTTTTTATCATATTTTTGATAAAAATAAAAAAAATCTACCAGAAAAGCTTTCAAAAAAGAGAAAAGTAACAGTTATTTGTGGTGAAATAGCAGAAAAATATTTACAAGAACCAGTAGCAACGATGAATAAAATAGAAAATCTTGAAGTTAACCTTGTAGCTATAAAAAATGAGTTTTTTGGAAAAGGAATAACCGTAACAGGTCTTATTACCGCAGAAGACATTATAAAACAGTTATTAGAAAAAGATTTAGGGGATGAATTGATTTTACCATCAGTTATGCTAAAAAGTGATGAACCTAT
>JBBTGK010000165.1:0-10737 GCA_038060635.1 Cyanobacteriota bacterium
GATTAAATTGTGGGTCAAATATGAGGTGAGGTTTTAAATTATGTTTAACAGTTTTTTTAAATCAGTAAAAATTATCTTTATTGCAGGTTTTACATTTGCCGCTGCTTCTTGTAATACTGAAATTGCAAAAAATAGTTTACAAAAAGTCATTTCAGATGAATCATATCTTGAGGGTGATTTTGTTTCCGAAGATATTGAAAAGCCAAACAAAAAATCCCTAGACCTTTTTCTAAATCAAATTAACAAAAATACTTTTTCTGCCAAATCAATAACAGGTATTTTAAGTTCTTCAGGAAAAACACTTGGAAATAATGATTCTGGCGGAGTTGTTTTATTTGGTAAAAATTTTGATGATTTTAAAAACTATGAAATCAATATGACGGGAAGTGGTGATGGTAATGTTCTTATTGTAAAAAGTAAAAACGGTGCAGATTATTTTGTAGATAGAGTTGAAAAATTACCTGTCCATCTAAAATTCAAATACAATAAACAAGATTTTACTTTTGATAAAATAATTATCCTTCCTTATTCAGCAAATCCTATTGATATTTCAGGAGAAATAAAAGAAGTTTCTGATAATGCAATAGAACCATTTTTTGGAAAAGTTTTAGATGAAGTTTCTTGTTGCTATGCAAATAGAGATTTAGGTGCTCCTGGTCCTGGTTTACATCTTGGTCAAGATTTAAAAGCTTTTCCTGGTCAAAATGTTTATGCAGCTGCTGATGCTGTTGTAAAAAGTGCTAGAACTAATAGTCAAGGTTATGCAACAGTGGTTATTTTAGAACACACTCTTCCAGATGATACTATTGTTCAAACTATATATGGTCATTTATCAAAAAGTTTGGGATTAAAAGTAAAAAACAATCAAAAAGTTAAAAAAGGACAATTACTTGGTTATGTTGGTTATGATAATGAAAATGGTGATGGAGCTCCTCATGTGCATTTTGGTCTTAAACTTGGAAAATGGGATGGAGCTTATCCTGGTTATTGTGGTAAAACTAGTGTAAATAAAATCTATTCTGGTTCAGATTACTCTGGTGGTTGTTCTTCTTCTTCTGGTAGATTTGTAAGACCTTTATCTTTTATGGAAGAAGTTAATAGAACAGGTAAAAATCCATACCCTGGGTTGAGCAAGTAGTTTTTACAAAAATAATTGCATGGAAATGGATTTAAAACTTTTCTATGCAATTTAAGGATTTATGAAAAAAAGTTTTATAATTAAAAAAATAAAAGGAAGTATTTTATGGGTTCTCAAATGTATTCTTACTCTGGAAGATGTATAGAACATAATGTTCAGGAAGAGATCATCAATTGTTTTAGAAAACTTGGAGAATTAGTTTTACCTTATGAAGAAAAAATGGGGCTTTCAAAGCCATATATTTTTTATGATAATGTTCTTATTAAAGGAAAAAAACTCTTTAATTTTAGCATTTTTGATAGAAGAAGTTATTATGAAAAATTGGGCGAAATAAAGGAAGATATTTATTTATATGGTGTATCTTTTATATTACTTGATTATAGAGATTTATATGCAGAGAATAGATTTGATTTGATTTTTTTAAGATCTAAAAATCCTGAATTTGATGGTTTAATTGTTTCTTTTGAAGATGAGGCAAATTGTAAGCTTTATACTAATAGTTTAATTTATAAATCTAAATACTATATTCATAAACCAGTGTTTCGTTTTAGACATTATTTTTTAGATTGGTTTGGAAAAGTCTTTTCATGGATAAACGAATTTTATTCATTTAAAATTGATTTTGAAGGTTATATAGATAAAAAAACAAATTCTAAAAAAGAAGTAGTTTTTGAAGAGTTAACTCAAGAACTAATTAAAGAATTTAAATACCATTATTCAAAATTTTTTTGGCATTCTATATTTTCTTTAGACAAAGAATTTTTTAAAAAATATATTGATAAGTTAGATATAAGTAAAATAGATTGTGAATACTTATTTTTTGATGTCGTTTCTGGTGCTGATTCCTTCTTTTTAAGTTGTTTACTTGAAAAAGATATTGATGTTAATTTTAAATTTTATAATAAAGAGTCATTATTAATGCTTGGTGCAAGAAATATGTTTTATTCTAATATAGAAATTGTAGATTTATTAATAAAAAAGGGTGCAGATATAAATTATAAAGGTTTATTTGGTTTGTCTGCTACTAAAATAGCTTCTATAAAAGGTTACGATAACATTGTTGATTTATTAATAGAAAATGGTGCAAACCCCGAAGATAAAAATTTTTCACTATTAGACAAATTTTTATATTATATTTTTAATGATTATTCTTATGAGAAGATTTTAGAGAAAATTTTAAAAGAAGGTTTTGATATTAATTCTACAGATTCTTATGGAAATACAGTAATTATTTTATGTGTAGACGATTGTGATATTTTTGGAGAACAATTATTTCATTTTTTAATTTCTAATAATGCAAATATCCATAAAAAAAATAATCAAGGCGAATCTGCATTGAGTATTGCCGAAAAAAATAAAAATCAAGATATGGTAGATTTATTATTAAGATGGGAAAAATCATATCAATCAGATTTAATGAATAACTCTTAAGTTTTTGTAAAAAGCTTTCTAAAATAATTATAAATGATAAAATACATTAGATTTTTTGAAAATGTTAAAGGTTATAATGGATAGAATATTGTCAGGTTCTCTTTTTGGAGCTAAAGATATAAAAAAAATAATATTTTTTAAAAATGATATAAATAACTATCAAATTAGTTTTTTAGATTTAGAAACAAGTGAAATAGAATTATTTGAATCTGATCTTAAAGCAAGAGTTTATGAATTATTAGCGTATATGATTTTCAATCCAACTATTAGAGAAGTTGGAACATCAAATAAAGACAAATATAGTGGTTTTTCTAGAGCAGATGTTAAATTAAAATTTACAAATGCCTTTTCTATTGAATATGCCAAAGACTCAATAAAAGGTGGTTTACTTCCAATAATTAATTTTTTAGATAATTCTATTGTAGATTTTATTTTTTTATCAAAATTATCAGAAAAAATAAATAGCATTGGTTTAGAAAAAACTTTATTAGAAATTGAGATTTTACTTATTTCAAGTAATAATAAAATAATTCCAGAATTAGAAATATTAAATTCTTATAATTTCGAGGAATTAAAAGAAAAAAATTCTATCTTATATAAATTAAAAGAAAAAGAGCTTTTAAAAATAGATAGTGAAATAATTTTAGAGCTAAAAAAACAACCTAAATATTTAGAAATAATTTCAAAATATTTCAAAAAAAATATTATAAAAACAGAAAAAGATATTATAAATGAAGTTAATTTAAAACTATTGGAAGAAAATATTTTAGTTCAAGATTTTTTGAAAGATAGAGTAAAAAAGATAGTTTTAAAAAATGATAAAAATGAAGCTTTTAGTAATATTACAGATACTGAAAAAAGTTTAGAAGAGTTATTCACCTGTGATAATATTTTTATTCAAGGCAAAAATAAAAGTGGAAAAAGTGTTTTAGCTCTTATTCTTATGTTAGAAAGTTTTAAAAAAGATTTTATCCCTGAATATATAAATACAAATACATCTGAAAATATAATTAATTCTATTTTAGATAAATTAGACCCTCTAAGTAGTATTCTTTTTATTGATGATTTTCATTTATTCGATAAAGAATTTCAATTAAAAATAGAAAAATTTATTTACCTAAAAAATATAAAAAGTATTATTTTTTCAAAAACTGATTACTTTTTTTCAGAACTAGAAACAGAAAAATTTTATATTCAAAAACCAAATGAAAAACTAAATTTTATAAAAAATTATGAAGAACTTTATTTTTATGATCAATCTAAAATAAAATCTAGCACTGGTTATAGTTTTTTTAATAATTTTTTGACTAATATGATAAAAAGCTCAAATATTGAAAATAATTCTTTAAAAAATACATCAGAATTAAAATTTTTGTTGGGTAAAATAGCCTACTATCTAACTTTAGGTAAAATAAACACTCTTCCTGCTTTAAATTCAGAAAATATATTGAATATATCAGAATTAGATTCTTTTTTTGAAAGCGTAAAAAAAATAATAAAAATAGATAGTAATTATGAAACTATTTCTTTTATTTCAGAATCTTTTAAAGAATTTTTATTAGCTTTTTATTTACTTGCAGAAAAAAAAGAAAATTTAAATAATTTAATGGAACTAAATTTAGATTTTAAAGATTATAAATGGAGAAATTCTATTATTTTCATTTCAGAATTTATAATTGATACAAAAGAAGAGCGATTATTAGAAAAAGCTGAGATTATTGAAAGTATTTTAAAACATCTAAATAGTGAAAAAGCTATTTCTAGTATGGAAAAAATTATAAATTTAACAGAAAATAATTTATCACCCTCTTTGAATTTATATAAAATTAAGTATTTTTATAGAATAGGAAAATATTCTGAAGCTGTTATTTTTTGTTTAAAATTATTAGAGAAATATAAGGATGAGAATATAAGATTAAATTCAGAAATTTTTAATTATTTATCCTTATGTTTTTTTAATTTAGGATTATTAGATTTAGCAAAAATATCAATAGTAAAAGGTATATCTTTAAAATCTGAAGAAATAGTTCCAAGATTAAAAGGTACTTTATCTTATATTTTAATAGATTTAGGTAATTTTTCAGAAGCCAAAAAACTTTTTGAAGAAAAATTTAAATTTACTGAAAAAAAATCAAAAACTACTAAAGAATTTGAAAATGAACATAAAAGAAATATGTCTGATATGATTTATATTCTTCATTTTGAATATTCTAAAGAAAATAATACTTTTGAAAAAGCTATGAATTTTTTTAATCAACTAATAAAAGATTATAATACTAAAGAAAATATTTTTAACTTTAATTCTAATTATCTTTTTTACTATGCAAATCTAAGCTATTTTTTATCAAAAAGTTTACTAAAAGAAGAAGAAGATAGTATTTTATTAAAATTAGAATCTGTTATTTCTAATAATTTTAGAAAAAATATTTTAGATATTGATTTGAATGAAACAAAAATGGATTATTATAAACCATTAGGAATAATATCTTTTAATCTTGCTAAGCATTATAATTTAAAAAATAATTTTGAATTAGCAAAAAAATATTTAGAAAAAAGTTGTGAATATTTTTCTGATTATAAAACCGCAAAATATAAGGTTCTTGAATTTTATTATTCTATAATAAAAGATGATCATATAAAAAATGAAATAGATGAAATAACAATTAATTACAAAAAAGAGTTAGATAAACTAAAATTAGATTCTAACTTTATGGAAAAATTAAAGTTGTTTTTTGGTTATGATCTTGATTTTGAAAAAGAAAAATTATAATTTTTTAAATAAGTAGGTATTTTTATGAAATTAGATATAAATGATAATGATGAAAAAACTTCTCTTTCAAATGTTTTTTTAGATGATACAAGAGAACCAATAAATGCTTATAATCAAACCTTTGATAAAATTTATAAAGACTGTAAATGGTTTGTAGTAAAAGATTATAATAGTTTTATCGATTATGTTACAGATGTTTTTAAACTAGAGAAAAAATTACCTAAGATTTTTTCTTTTGATCATAATCTTGCTGATGAACATTATCAAAGTGAGGTTTTTACTTATGATTCGTATATAGAAAAAACAGGTTATCATTGTGCTTTATGGTTGAAAAAATTCTGCGATAATAACAAAATTGATTATCCTGAAATTTATTCACATTCTGCTAGTCCACAAGGTGTAGAAAATATTTTAAATGTCTTTTATTCTGAGGTTTAAAGGTTATAAAATGTCTGAAAAAATTATTGAAATCCTTAATAGCAATATTGTTAAAGTTTATGAAATAGATGGAATAGAAATAAAAGAAATTAAAAAACCTATAAGAAATAAAAAGAAAGTATTATCTGAAATAGATGGACAAAAAGCTTCTGAATTTATTGTTTATGCTATTAATAGCAAATATACGAATTCTTCATCATTTTCAAGTATTGCAGATTTTTGGAGTAAAACTTCCGTAAATATTTCAAGAGGTAATATTGTTATAGAAGATGTTGAAAATCTATTAAGAAATTCTATTATTGATGTTTTTTATATAGATGATTTACTAAAAAGATTACCTGAAAATGAAACTGAAATAGTTAACAATTTAAAAGCTTTAGCAGTTAAAAATTTTCGTTCTCCCGAACTAGAAATAATATCTAATTTTATTCTTAATGTAAATTCTTGTATTCCAGAAACATTAGAAAAAATGATAGAAATAAAAACAGCTAATTTTGGAAATAAAACTACTGAATCTATTGATATTGATATTAATATTGATATAAAAACAGCTAAGAAACGATTATTATATTTATCTAAAAAAATAGATCTAGATAAATATTTATCTAGATTTAAAACAAAAAATGAAGAAGATATAATAAAAGAAGTTAATTTAAAAACTATAGTTGATATAAAATCTTTTAATTCTTTTAAAAAAAATGATATGAAAAATATTTTTTTCCTAGATGAGTCAAAAAGAAAAAAAACCTTTGATTCTTCTTCTATTATTGAAATTATTGAAAGTAGTTTTGATAACATTATTTTTGGAGAACAAAAATATGGTAAAACTACTTTATCTTTACTATTTTTATTAGAAGCTAAAAAATTAAATTTATATCCTATTTATATCGATTTAGCTTTAGATAATTATTCATTAGAAGAAATTAAAGAAAAAATTACTGATAATTCTAATTTTATAGTTTTTGATAATTTTGATAAATTAGAAGATAAAGAATCTTTTCAACAAAAAATTTTGATTTTTCATGAAATTGATGCAAAGATAGTAATTTTTTCTTTACCAATAGAAGGATTACAAGAGAAATTAAAAAAAGCTTATTTTAATTCTTTTAATATATTAAAGCCAGAAATTTCTATAAAATGGATAAAAAATTATGAAGATCTTTATTTTTATAATCAATCTAAAGATAAATCTAATGATTATTATACTTTTGTTCATTTATATTTAATGGATAATCTTCTTAAGCCAAAAATGAAAAAATTTAAAGAGAAATATAAGTTAACTTTTTTTGAAGATAGTCGAGTTCAAAAACTCCTGAGTAATATAGCTATAAATCTTATTTCTGAAAAATCCAAAACTCTTACTTCTATGAATAGTTTTTTACAAGAGGGTGATGAGAATTTTATTAATACTATTCCTGAAATTATAAAAGTAAACACTATTTATAAGCAAATAGAATTTGAAACTGAACTTTTTAGAGATTTTTTTGTTGCCTTATATCTTAGAGCTACAAACAAATTAGATTTTTTAATGAAAGAACATAATAATTTTAAAGATTATAAATGGAGAAATTCACTTTTATTATTATCTGATTTTATTGTAGAAATAAAAGAAAGAAAATTTTTAGATAATTCAGATTTTATGGAAAGTATTTTAAAACACTTAAATAGTGAAAAAGATATTGAAAAAATGAAAAAAATTATAAATTTAACCAAAAATAGCAATAGTATAACTCTAAAACTTTATTCTGCTAAAATTTTATCAAGAATAGGAAAGTACTCAGATTCTATAAAATTAACCTTAGATTTAATTTTATTATCAGATGAAAATAAATGGTCTTTATTGATAGATTTATTTAACAATCTTATCTCTTCTTTATCGACTATTACTTTATATGATTTAGCTTTATATATTTCAGAAAATTTTTTAGAAGTAGTAAAAACTTATTATAAAACCTTAAAATCAACAGAAAAAGAATTTTTAGAATTAGAAAAATTTATTGTTCGTTTTGGTGGATCTTTTGCAAGAATTTTATTATTAAAAGATCCAAATAATTTTGATAGAGCTAAAATTTTATTTGAAGAAAAATTTAATTTTACTAAAGATAGAATTGGTTTTGAAAATGAGCATTTAAGAAATAGTAGTGATATGATTTATTTAGATTTCTTTGAATATAAAAAATCTAAAAATAATGATATTATAATAAAAACTATAAATAGTTTAGACTTTTTAAATAAACAATATCTTGAAAAATATTCTATAGATGAGTTTGATTTTAATTTTTTATTTATTAATACTAATGTTAGCTATTTTATAACAGAAAATTTAGAGAAAAAAAATGAAGAAAAATTATTAGATATTATTACTAAAATAGAAGAAAAATATACCCATTTTCAATCTAATATAAAGAAAGAAGAATATAAGTTACCATTGGGATTAATTCAATATAATTTAGGTAAATATTATCATATTAAAAAAGAAAAAGATATTTCAATAAACTATTTTAAAAAAGCTCTAGAAAATTTTTCAGAGTATAAAACACCTAGTTATTATGTAAATTTGTATTTGAATTTTTTAACAAACGATACTATCTATATATCTCAAGCTAAAGAAATATATAATAAAATAGAAGAAGAAAAAAATACTATTTTAGAATTATTTAATAATAATAAGATAATAAATAAATTAAACACTATTTTAAATACTAATTTAGAATTAAAAGATTATAATAGTTTTAGTTTTCATAAAATTGAAGATATAACTGAAACTTCCTTAAATACGATTATTTTTTAGTTGGAGAAAAATAATTTTCTCTGGAGAATAAATAGGTAAATAACCAATAAATATTCTTTTTAATGGTTTAATTAATTATGGGTAGCATAAAGGTTAAAAGAGAGGTTATTTTATGAAAAAGAAATTAAAGAATATGATTTTATTTCTTTTTCTACTTCTATTTTTATCTGGATGTGGTGGTGATAGATATCAAGAAGGATATAATTCTGGATACAAAGAAGGATATACTGTAGGTTTTAATGATGGAAAAAGAGAAGGATATTTAGAGGGTACAAGTGTTTTTATAAAAGATACAATGACTCCATCTTTAGGTTTTGTAATTGTTTTATTAACTTCAATATTTACTTTTTCTTTGACATATTACTTACTTAAACCTTTAAGTAAAAGATTTATTGAAAAATTTTCTAATAATGCAGAAATGAAGCGTCAAGAAGTCATTTTGAACAAAGAATTAAAAAGAAAATTATTTTCTTGTGAAGATGAATCTAGAGCAAATGCTTTAAATCTAGCCTCATTTTTATATGAAAGCTCTATAAAAGCTATTAATAAAGCAAATACAGAAAAAGAGTTTGAACATTTAAAAGATTATGTTGAAAAAAAGATTTTTGAAGTGCAAACAAATGAGTTAAATAAAATAATTATTAGTTATGAAAAAACCATTTCCAATGTTAAGAATTCATCTAATTTGAGTACTAAAGAAAAAATAAAATTATATCAAGAAATTAAAAAATCTATTGTATCGTAAGGAGTTAATGACAATTATGGATAAAAGAAAAGATTTAGGTTCTTATTTAGAAAAATTTCAGAATAAAGATAATAGTTCTTCAAAAAGTAATGTAGATTTATCTAGTTCTGCAATTGTTATTTCAAACAATCAAACTAAACTTGATACATATCAAATATCAAGGTTAGATAAAGATTCAGAAAAAGGAGGTTTAATTAATAAAATTAGACTTAGAAACATAGAAAAAAAATATTATTTAGAAGAAAAAAAATTAATTTTGGATTGTAGTATAGAAACAATAAAACATAAAGTTGAAGCTACTCAAAGAGAAAGTGAAGCTTATTGGAATGCAAAATCTGTTGAAGTTGCAGAAACTATTAAAACTTATGTTCAATCAACAATTAGGTTTTTAGAAAATGAAAGATTAACAAGTAAAAATCAGGCTATTATTGATGCTTATGAAAGAACAAACGATGAATTAGAAAAAAGAGTAGCCTCTAATATGTCAGAATTTTTAAAAGAACAACTTATAGAAGAACTACTTAGAAATTTAAAAAATACAGTAGAAAGGTTAAGAAATGATGCTATAGCATGTAAATATAATCTAGCAGACTAATAGTCTTTTATATTAAATCAAAAACAGTTATTTTTTATATTTAGTGTTTAAAAAATAACTGTTTTTTGTTAAAAAATAATTTATCACTTAATTATCTAAAATAGAAGCTAATTAAATAGTTAAAATATTAAATAAATCCTTATATAATTAAATTTAGGCTAAAATTAATCAAAAAAAATTAAATACTTTGATATTGAGAATATCTTATTGAATTTTATAAAAATAAAAACCAAGTGTTTCTTCTTAAATCAGATAATTAGCTCTGAATAAATTTCTACTTGGAAATGAATGGTCCTTCAGCTCAGACATGGAAAGATGCTGTCGCAATCCGATAATTAGCTCTGAATAAATTTCTACATAGTAATTATTGGAAGTAGGAGAATTTATGTTAGATGTCGCAATCCGATAATTAGCTCTGAATAAATTTCTACATAGTAATTATTGGAAGTAGGAGAATTTATGTTAGATGTCTCAATCCGATAATTAGCTCGGAATAAATTTCTACTCTATACAATGAAACACTTGGGACATCTTCTTCAAAAAAGTCGCAATCCGATAATTAGCTCGGAATAAATTTCTACAAAGATTTACGAGGAGTTACTCGAGGATATATGTATTGTCGCAATCCGATAATTAGCTCGGAATAAATTTCTACACCTCTCGAACTTGGTGCCATCATCGAAGCAGAAGGCATGTCGCAATCCGATAATTAGCTCGGAATAAATTTCTACAAACGATTGGTATGGAACTGCTTATGGGCCACTTGGCACTGTCGCAATCCGAGAATTAGATCGGAATAAATTTCTACCCATCGTTTGCAGGAGTATTA
>JBBTGK010000166.1:0-20276 GCA_038060635.1 Cyanobacteriota bacterium
TTATTTATTTTATTACTTTATGACTTAATCATACAAGGGGTTTGATGAATCAAACCGCTTTTTTTATTTTATGATTTTAAAAAAGTTCAGAATGAGATCCAATTGCAACAAGAGTTAGAGCATTATTTTCTATTTTATATAGTAATAAAAGATCTGGTTGAATATGACAGTCTCTAAAATCTTTCAAATTACCTTTTAATTGATGATCTTTATATTTCTCATCTAATTTCTCATTATTTTTTAATTTTTCTAAAACAAAATTAAATTCTTTTACTTCATTTACTTTGTGCTTTATTTTTTTTAAACCTTTTTTAAATTTAGTAGTTTCTATAACTTCAAGCATTTTTATTTATTTAATGCTTCTAAAAGACTTTCAATTGTTCCATCATATTCAACTTTATGAAGATTTTTTCCTAATTCTGATTCCATAATTGTTTTTAAAGTAACTTTATTAGGTATATTACATATTTCATCATTTTTTTCACAAATAAAATATTCTTCTAAAACAGCGATTAAACTTCCTTTTAATTCTTCTATTGTTAAACCAGCTGATCTAATTTTATTCATTTCAATAATCTCACCATAAAACCAATCAGGCTCTCTTTCAATTATTATTGAATACTCTTTACCATCAAAAACAATTTTATCTTCAAAAATTATCTCTTTTTGAGAATAAGTACTATATAAAGATAGTATTTCTTTAACACCATTTAGTGATTCTTTTTCAAGTTGAGTTAATTCTGTTTTTCTATGATTTTTTAATTTTTGTTCTAATAAAAACTTAAAATGTTCATAATTATCAGATTTATTAATTTCTAATTTATCTAATAAAATTATAAGTTCTTTGAATTTTGCAAGTTCATATAAACTAAAAGCCGTTAAAATAAGAATTTTAATAAAAAGTTCATTATCTTTTTTGTTCTTTTTATTTAATTTAATAACTTTAAAAAGGGATAAAATTTTTTCAAACTCTAAATTTTCAAAATAAATTTTAGTTAAATCATAAATATCTTTAATATCATTTGATTCAATTACCATTTCTTCAAGTTCATTATTCTCAATAATTTCTAATGCTTCAAAATATTCTTCCATAGAATAATAATTCTCAGCATAGTTTATCCAAAACTTTCTATATGTCTCTTTTCCATAATTATTTAAAACTTGTGGATTAACTTTTTTATAAAAATTTAAAGCTATTTCATAATTACCTAAATTTAAATTTGCAAGAGCTTGAGCATAAATATAAATATCTTTATTTGCTGAATCTGTTATTTCATATTCATTTGATAGCTGTATAGCTCTTCTACATGAGAAATTACCAACTTCATTATTCAGGTTATTTAGCAAATTAATTACTTGGTCAAGTTTAGTTAAAGGTTCAGGTGATATACTCATAAATTTCATTCTCCAGTAATATTATAACAAAATAATTAAGAACAAGAAAATTTTTTGGTCAATTTTGATTTGTAGCTTGTTGTAGGGAGTAGGTTTTAAACCAATGGCATTAAGTTAAGGTTTAAATATAGTTATATAAAGATTGTAGGTGCTTATTGCATAAGCACTTTTATTTAAAATAAGATAAAATTATTGTTTATCAGTAAAAATTTTGCCAATAATAATAATTACGTTATACATTTTATTATATTTACTGTTTATTTATGCGTATGCAATACGCATCTACGTTAGAATTGAAAACGATTACAGTGATTTTATTTATTAACTTAATGGCATTACCGATACTACATAAACCCATAAATGTTTTTAATATTTTTTTATTTTAGGAAGTTATTTAATTTTAATTTTTAGTACTTATAAAAAATACAAAAATAGTGTAAAATTATTTTATAAAAAAACAAAAATTACGCAAGTTTATTTAAATAATTGCTATAAATAATTTAAGTTTAGGTTAACTTTAGAATTTAAGAGGTGAAAATATGAATGACATTCCTATAAATAGAATTGTTAATGATGCAATGAATAGATATGACCAAAATAGAAATGGTGTTATAGATTTAGACGCAAGCCCTTATAAAGATGAAAGTTTTTATGATGAGTCAAGAACAGAAAGACAAGGAAATACAACATACAGAATAACCGATAGATATTCTAATGAAGATCTTTTTATAAAATCAGATGTTAATAATGATCAAAAAGTTACAAAAGAAGAGCTTTCAGATTTTGTTTCTAAATATGATACAGATAAAAACGGTAAATTAAGTGTAAGAAGTTTTTGGGATACAATAACTGGAAAACCTAAAGGAGAACTAGATATTTTTAATAATCAAGTTCCTGAACGTAGAAGAGAAATTTTCAGACAAGTTATAGCAGTAGATCCTATGCCTCCGTACAACCCGAACGTTCCTCATAGAGGGAAGTTTTAATTTAGAATATATAGTAAAAAAGGAATAAAAATGAAAGTTTCAAAAAAAATTGCAGGTTTTTTGTTTTCTGCATTATCTATAAGTTTAGTAGCTAGTTGTCAAAATTCAAATATTGCTTCTAATAGTGATTTAAACCAAAATTCTGAAATTCAATCATCTAAAAAACAAAGAGCTAAAAAGTTTTTTGTTAAAATATCAATAAAAGATAAAAATCAAGGTCTTGAAATTGCCTCTGAAGGTATTGATGTATTTGGTTCTGGTGAAGGTGGAAAATTTGATGCTTATATCACTGATAAACAAGCAAGTACACTTAAAGCTAAAAATGTAGCTTTTACTACTTCTAATAAAAATGCATCTATAAACGATGAAGGTAAATTTCCTGGTGGATATCATTCAGTTGATCAAGTTTTACAAATAATGAAAGACTTAAGCCAAAAATATCCAGATATTACACAAATGGTTGATATTGGAGATAGTTGGGAAAAAACTGCTAATAAAGGTGGTGGAGATATAATGGCTTTTGTAGTTAGTAATAAAAAAGTAACTACACCGAAAAAAGCTGCTGTATTTTTCTCTGGTGTTCATTCAAGAGAACTTGTTACAGTTGAAGTAAATATGAGATTTATGGATATGCTTCTTACTGGTTATGGAAAAGATAAAGATATTACTAATTATCTTGATACAAGAGAAGTTATTTTTATCCCTCTTGCAAATATTGACGGAAGAAGAGCTGTAGAAAAAGGCGAAAGTATGTGGAGAAAAAATCGTCATATAGATAATACTTATGATGGTATAGATCTTAACAGAAACTTTGATGGACATTGGAATTTTAATGGAGTTCCTATGACACCTACATTAGAAAGATATAAAGCTAATTTACAAGAAAAAGATAGTGATATATATAGTGGACCTTCAACTTTTTCAGAACCAGAAACTCAAGCTTTAAATAAATTTTTGACAAGTAAAAAACCAAGCGTAGTTATGGATTTACATGCTTATGGTAACATGATAATATATCCACCTGGATATACAAATGCACCTATTTCTATTACACCTACACTTAAAAAAGTAGCTCAGGTTTTATCTTCTAAAAACAAATATAGAACAGGAACAAGTATGGAACTTTTATATCCTACCTGTGGAACTTCTAAAGATTGGGCTTTTGATAAATTTAATGCTCTTTCTTTTACTATGGAAATGGGTAATGATGGAGATGGTTTCAACCCTCCTTTTTCAAGAGTTGATAAAATATGGAGTGAAAACAAAGATGGTTTATTATATCTTGTAAGTATTGCTGATAACCCTTTGAGAATTAAATAATTTTTTTTTAATATAATAATTTTAGATCGCTTCAGTAACTTGGAGCGATTTTTTTAATAAGAATTTTAGCCACGGATTTCATGTTATGCAAACAACAAGTCTATTCATTACACAATTAACTTTATTGTACAAAAAAAATATTATTATTATATAATTTAATAAATTTAATTGTTTGAAAAGTATGTGAATAATGAGAGAAATTTGGAATAAAATAGAAAATTATCTAAAAGAAAATGCTCCAAATGTTTTGGAAAGCTTACAACAAGGTGCAACTGACGAAGAAATAAAAAAAGCTGAAGATTTTATTGGAATTACTTTTCCAGAAGATTTTAAAGAATCTTATAAAATTCATAATGGTCAATGTGAAAATCAATACTTGAATTTTATTGGTGGACAAGAATTTTTATCACTTAATGAAATAATGGGTCAATGGAAAATTTGGAAAGATATTGTTGATTCTGGAGAATTTAATGGTTTAAAAAGTAATCCTATTGAAGAATCTATTAAAAATGATTGGTATAATCCAAAATGGGTTCCTATTACTCATAATGGTGCAGGAGATCATTATTGTATTGATTTAGATCCTAATGAAGATAGTAAATCAGGACAAATTATTTCTTTTTGGCATGATTTTGATGAAAGACGTTTAGCTTCAGAAGGTTTTAAAAAATGGATGAAAAAATTTGCGGATGATTTGGAAAATAATAAATATAATATTGATACTGAATATGGCTTAGAAATAGAATAATTATGGAAAAAGAATTTTTAATAAAAAATTTACTTGATCAATCTGAAACTTGTGGAAAAACATCAGATTTATATAGAGATATGTTGATTATAATATCAAAATCTGAAAATTATCTTGATCTAATGATAGATATTTTTAATAAAAGAAAATTTAATGGAGCTATTGAAATATGTTTGCTATTAGCTTCTTTTTTTCATAATTTAGCTTTAGAAAACAAGCATAATGAAATTAGAGGCTTTTTTAAAACTTATTCAGGTAATTATGATCAAACATTATTTAATCAATTAAAAACTACATTAGAAGATATTTTTAAAAAATATGAAAATGAAATATCTGATTGGTTATTAGAAAAAAAATTGCAAACAAATGAAGTTGCTAGAAGTTCCGTTATTTATCCATTACTATTAAGTTTAAATTTAGAAAAAATAAATCTTTTTGAAATTGGTTGTAGTGCAGGGTTATTATTATTTCCTGATAAATATTCTTATAAATACAAAAAAAATAATGAGTTTTTTGAAATAAAAAATGTTAATTTAATAATAGAAACTGAAATAAATGATTTAGAAAAATTAAAAAATATTTTAAAAAATCAAGAAAAAATCCAAATAACTAAAAGAATTGGATTTGATTTAAATCCTTTAGACATAAATAATAGAGAGAATCAAAATCTTTTAAAATCAGCTATTTGGGATGATAAAGAAAGAGAATTAAGATTAGATAAGGCAATAAATATTTTTGAAAAATATAAAAATGAGGTTTATTTAGAATCGTTAGATTATACTAAAAATCTTGCGGAAAGAATTTCTTTTCTATCAACTCCAGATTCTGAAATAGTTGTTTTTACTTCTGTTTCAACTTATCAAGTAGATAAAGAAAGTCATGATAAATTGATTTTAGAATTAGAAAAAACAGCAAAATTAACTTCTAAAAAAGTATATTTTCTTCAATTTGAAGGTAAAAGAAAAGATCAAGATCTAACAATAGAACTAACCGAAGAAGAACCTTTTTATCTTTCTGTTACAATTTTTCCTGAAAAAAAAGAAACTTTTTTTGCTAAAGCTCATTTTCATGGTAAAAAATTATCTATATTATGAAATATATGAAATAAAGGTTCAAATTAAGTTAAAAAAACTAATAACAAGAAAGAATCTAGTACAAATTAGATTATAAGGAAATAAAAAATGAAATTATTGGACAAAAAATTTTATGACAAATTAACGAATCTTTTAAAACAGGTCAAAATTAACAATTTATTTGCTCGTTCAGTGATTGAAAAGAAAATATCGGGGCAAATATTCGTTGACAACGTTGAAAATCCAAAAACATTTTATGTGGTTCATCCATACGGAATGTCATTACTATTTGGTGATTCACAGAATATTGAATTTAATAATAAATTCTTGAATTATTCCTTGAATACAAACAAGATACGAGATAAATATGAATGGATGCAAGCTTATCCGAGTGATTGGGATAAAGTACTTTCTGAACTTTACAAAAACTGTATGATTAAGGCAACAGAGAATAATGAGAATAAAGAAGTTGGTATTATTGAATTTAATACACGACTTAATTTTGTATTTAATCGAGAAAAATATATTGTAAATAAAAAAATGATTCTCCCACAAAATTGTGAGATTGTACAAACAAATAAGAAAATATATGAAGAAGCATCAGGTAGTGTGATACCGTCTTATTTTTGGAATACTGTAGATGATTTTATTAACAATGGAATTGGATTTAGTTTATTATGCAATAAAAAATTAGCTGCTACAGCATATTCAGCATTTATTCATGATAACAAATTAGAATTAGGTATTGAGACTATTCCTGAGTTTCGAGGAAAAGGATTTGCTCAGTTAGTATGTTCCAGATTGATAGATTATTGCATTGAAAAAGATTTTGAGCCAGTATGGGCATGTAGATTAGAAAACATAGGTTCGTATAGATTAGCAGAAAAACTTGGATTTGAAATTTATAAAGAGATACCATATTATCGATTAAGTAGATAAAATGACAAATTAGAATTTAAAATTACCTTCAATTTTAACTGAATGTTCTGTACCTGTTGTATCAGCTTTTAATTTTAACGTTTCATCAGGATTTGAATATGATAAACCTGCTTTTAAACTTGTTTTATTCTCTTTAAACTCTAATCCTGAATTTACTTTGAATCCTGCAAAAAGATCACCTGATATTTTTGCATCATATTTATTTTTTGATAAAATTCCATTTGTTTCAACACCACTAGAAAGAGATATAGAGTTAAACTTAACTTCACCGCTCAAATTTCCGCCTAATTTACCTTTTTCATCAATATTAGTTCCTGTTGTTAACTTAATATCTTTGAGCGGTTCAAATTCACTTTTTATTCCAGCTTTACTTTTAGAGTTTTTTAAAGTAGAAAAATCGGTTCTTTCATGTTCCAATTCAGTTATTACTTTTAAATTTCTAGCAAGTTTTGTTTCTGATTTTAGCCCAGCTTTTGTTTTACCATTATCATAATTTAATGATGATTCAGCGGTTATATCTTTTGTTATTTTTAATTTTGCTCCAGTTCCTAATTTAGTCTTTTTATCTGTATCAATTTGACCTTCTGTTGTAATAGTAAGTGATTCATTAGCTTTTAGCTCTGTTTTTATATTTCCAGTAGTTTTACCAAGTTCAAACGAATCATTTGTTGTTTTTGTTGGTTGTTTTGTTACATTTTTATTAACTGTTTTAGTTGTTGTAGTAGGTGTCGCAGAATTACTATTATTAACACCTGTTGTTACTTTTAATCCATAAATTTCAGTTTGACTTTTTACATCAAATTTAGGTTTATTAAGTTCACCAGATACATTACCTGTAAGAGATGTTGTATCTGAAGCTTTAAGTTTGAGTTTAGCATTCTCAATTTTTGTTTCAGATGTATCTATATTTTCAGATAATTTTAGTTCAAGACCATTAGCATCAGAACCTACTTTTACTGTTTTTTTATTAACATCTGTACTAACAAAATCCAAATTTGTTTTTGCATTAGGTGTTTTTAAATTTTTATTTAGTTTTACTGAATCAGATTTTACACTTGGAGTAACGGACGTGTTGTTTACTACTGGTACAGAGACTGATTGAGTAACTTGAGATTTTTGTATCTGAGGAGTTATATCTAAAGGTTTACCAATACTAATAACACACATATAAAAAGTCCTATTGCAATATCTATAATGATTATATGATATTTATGTTATTTCTTGCTAAAAATTTATTATCTGAATTTTGGTTATATTAAAAAAATTAAATGTTACAATAGAATTAACGTAGATGTTATAAGAAATACAATATATAAAGAGAATGAATAATAATAACCTCGAAAAATTTTACAAGTTAAAAGAAAAAACAAATGAATTAAAAAAATTTGGTTATAAATTCAATCTTTGTTTATCCGAAAAAAAAATTAAAGGTTTTGAGAAAAAATTTAAAGTTAAACTTCCTGAAGATTATAGAAATTACTTAAAAATAATTGGTAATGGTGGAAGCGGACCTTCAGAACGTTATAATTACTATTTCCCATCTGGTTTTAATCATATTTATTCATTAAGAAATACAGGAGCTCTTTACCATTATCATTATCATTATGATGAAAGAACCTCACTTAGAAAATTGGGTAGAAAATTTCCTTACAAGAAAGATAATACTGAAAATCAAAACATTTTTGAGAACCTATTTACCAGAATAAGCGATAAAAAAGATAATAGTTATCAAGGTGCTTTAATTTTAAGTCATCAAGGTTGTGGTACATTTTTAATAATGGAGGTTACAGGAGAAAATTCAGGTAGAATTTGGTTTTCTGAATTTTCAAGAGACATAGGTATTTCTGTAGTTAATGACTCTTTTTATGATTGGTTTAATAATTGGGTAAAAGAAACATTAGAAATTGAGTATATTGAGCGTGGAATTGAATATTCTGATTTTACTATAAAAGATTCTAAAGCTTACATTAATTTGGGAAATACTTATTATCAAAAAGATATGTTAGATCAGGCAATTAAAAGATATGAAAAATCTATTTCTATTGATCCAAATTATTCGAATGCTTATTGTTATTTAGGAACAGCTTTTTCAGAAAAAAAGATGTTTGATGAGGCCATTGAGCAATACAAAATAGCTGTTTCTATTAATCCAAATTATTCAGATTGCTATTGTAATTTAGGAAAATCTTTTTCAGAAAAAGAAATGTTTGATGAGGCTATTGAGCAATATCGAAATGCTATTTTAATTTATCCAAATGATTCAGATTACTACTATTATTTAGGAAAAGCTTATTCAAAAAAAGAGATGGTTGATGAGGCTATTGAGCAATACAAAATAGCTATTTCTATTAATCCAAATGACAAATATTATTATAGTAATTTAGGAGATATCTATGAAAAAAAAGATTTGTTTGATCATGCCATTGAACAATATAAAATAGCGATTTCTATTGATCCTAATGATTCAGATTACTATTATTTTTTAGGAATTGTTTATGAAAAAAAAGAGTTGTTTAATGATGCCATTGAACAATATAATAAAGCTATTTCTATTGCTCCAAATGATTCAGTTTACTATTATAATTTAGGAATTGTTTATGAAAAAAAAGATATGTTTGATGAGGCTATTGAGCAATATAAAAATGCTATTTCTATTGATCCCAATGATACAACTTACTATTATTTTTTAGGAATTGTTTATGAAAAAAAAGAGATGTTTGATGAGGCAATAGAGCAATATATCAAAGCTATTTCTATTAATCCTAATGATTCAAATTATTACTATTATTTAGGAAATGCTTATTTGAGAAAAAGTATGTTTGATGAGGCAATAGAGCAATATATCAAAGCCATTTCTATTAATCCTAATGATTCAAACTATTATAATAAATTAGGAAAAGCTTATTCAAAAAAAGGAATGTTTGATGATGCCATTGAACAATATAAAAAATCTATTTCTATTAAGCCTGATTATTTATATTCTTACTATTCTTTAGGAAATGCTTATTTGAGAAAAGAAATGTTTGATGATGCCATTGAACAATATAAAAAATCTATTTCTATTAAGCCTGATTATTTATATTCTTACTATTCTTTAGGAAATGCTTATTTGAGAAAAGAAATGTTTGATGATGAAATTGAACAATATAAAATAGCTATTTCTATTAATTCCAATGACTCGAATTCTTACTATTTTTTAGGAAATGCTTATTTGAGAAAAGAAATGTTTGACGAAGCAATTGAGCAATATAAAAATGCTATTTCTATTAATCCTAAATCTAGTTCAAATTTTTATTATGAATTGGCAATTTGTTATAAAGAAAAAGGAATGTTTGAAGAATCTATAAAACAATATAAAAAAGCTGTTTCTATTAATCCAAATTTAAATGATCACTATAAATTAGGAAATTAATAAATAAAATAGAACTAATTAAGTTAAGTCACTAAGATAACAAATATGTAGGTTTTAGATGTGTTGGTAAAACATCAATTAATTAAGTAATAAATTGAGAGAATAAAAAATGAAAAATATTTTTTGGGCTGGATATAGCAATAACGAAAGGCATTCAGAAATAGATAAAATTACTCATATTATTGAAAAGTATGGAGATATCGTAGATTTTAAGATGTTTTCAGATATTTCATTGACTATTAAAATTGAAATTGAAGAATTAAAAATTGATATTTTGTATAAAGAATTAAAAGATAATATAAGAATTGACAAATTTGAATACTTGAATTCAATTTCTAAAAACGAAAGAAATGTTTATTTTAATATTACTTTTACAAAAGGAACTGGAGAATTAATTATAGAAGTACCATCTGTGCCAGGTTAACAAAATAAAAAATGTAATTATACTCTAATATGATATAATAATTTTGAAAAATTTGATTTTTAACTAGAGAAAAGAGTTTTTTATATAATCTTTTCTAAAAAATAAAAAATATATGAAAATACTAATTATTGAAGATGACCTATCTATTTCTGAAATTTTAAAAAAAGGTCTTGAAGAAGAAGGCTTTATGACTGATATTGCTAATGATGGTGAAGAAGGTTTATATTTTATTTCAGAATTTGTTTATGATGCTATTATTTTAGATCTCTCTTTACCAAAAATAGATGGATTGGATATTTTAAAAATAATTCGTGATAAAGAAAATAAAATACCTGTTCTTATACTTACTGCTAGAAGTGAAATAAGCGATAAAATAAAAGGTCTTAATATTGGAGCAGATGATTATTTAACTAAACCTTTTGATTTTAATGAGTTTTTAGCGAGAATAAACGCTTTAATAAGAAGAAGTAAACATAAGGCATCACCTATTATAAAATTAGATAATCTTGAAATAAATATAAATGAAAAAACGGTAAAAAGAAATGGAGAAAATATTACTTTATCATCTAAAGAATATAATTTATTTGAATACTTTATGATGAATATTGGACGAGTCATTAGTAGAAATGAAATATTAGAACATGTATATAGTTCTGAATTTGAATCTGATAGTAATATAATAGATGTTTATATAAGTTACTTAAGAAATAAAATTGATAAAAATAGCGAAACAAAATTAATAAAGACAGTAAGAGGACATGGATATATTATTTCCGCATAAATGAATATAATTGAAAAATTTAAAATAAAATCAATAAAAAATAGATTATCCTTATCTTATTTTATTTCATCAAGCTTTCTACTTATTTTTCTTTGTATTATCCTATATTTTCAAATAAAAAGTACTATATTAGAATCTTTTGATAGATTATTACATTCAAAACTTCAAATGTTAACAGCCAATCTTATAGAAGAGAAAGGTGAATTAGAATTTGAGTTAGCCGAATTAAAATCAGGTGAATATACAATAAAAAACTCAGGACATTATTATAAAGTAATAATAGATAAAAATATTATAATTTCCCCTTCATTGGGAAAAAAAGAATTTAATTTTGAAGAAATAGAAAAAATTTATGTTGATAAAGAATTAGATGAAACCTATTTTTCATCTTATGATCTAATAAATCAAGAAATAAGAGTTTTAAAAAAAACTTTACAGATAAAAAATAAAAAGATAACTATTTTTTTAGGTGAAACCTTAAAAGAAACAAACTTATTAATAAAAAGATTAACTAGTATTTTTTATATAATAATACCTTTAGGAATATTTATAATTGAATTTTTAGGTATAAAAATAGCTGAAAAAGGACTTAAACCATTAGAAATTTTATCAGAGAAAATAAAAAATACAAGTCATGAAAATTTAAATGAAAAATTATCTTTAGATAAAAAATCAGAAGAATTAGATAACATAGTAGATTCATTCAATGAAATGTTAAAAAAAATAGAAAATGCTTTTGAAACAGAAAAATTTATTTTATCAGAAGCCTCTCATTATCTAAAAACACCTATAACAGCAATAAAAACAAATTGTGATGTTATTTTAAAAAAAAATAGAGAAAAAGACGAATATATTGAAGTAATAAAAAAAATAAGGTCAATTTCAAATAAAATAAATCAATTAATAAATGATATGTTATCTCAAGCAAAACTAGATTCAGAAGGATTAAAGATAAATACTTTTAGTAATATTAATTTAGCTGAATGTATTACAAATGCTATTTTATTTTCAGAAAGCTTAGCTTTAAATAAAAATATAACAGTTAATTTTCAAAATAATAACAATAATATATTTTTTTATGGAAATAATGAAAAAATAACTGAATTATTTTCAAATATAATTGAAAATGGCATAAAATATAATAATAAAAATGGTTATATCAATATAAATCTATCTGAAAAAGATAAATTAATAATAATAGAATTTAATGACAATGGGCTAGGTATAAATAAAGAAGATTTAGATAAAGTATTTAATAGATTTTATCGTTCCAGATCTATAAATATTGAAGGAACTGGTTTAGGACTTAGCATTGCAAAAAAAATAGTTGAAATACATAATGGAAAAATAGAAGTTGAAAGTGAATTAGGAAAAGGAACTTCTTTTAAAATAATATTTTCTAAAAATAGTGAAAAGTGATGAGTAATAAGTGATGAGAAAAAACTATATATTCTTATCTTTTTAATTTTTACTTTTCACTTAAATATAACTTCTAATCATTCCTTAATGTTCATTTTGATATGATAAAAATAAGATTAAAATTTTTATAATAAAGGAAATCAATTATGGACGCTGTACATTTACATCTTTTTGTTAATCACTTACCTGTTATGGGTTTATTATTTTCAACTTTAGTAATTATTTGGAGTTTTGTAAAAAAGAACGAGGAAATATTAAAACTAGGATTAGTTACAATTGTTCTATCAGCTTTATTTAACGTTCCTACGTATTTTTCTGGGGAAAATACAGAAGAAAGAGTTGAACATTTACCAGGTGTTTCAGAACGTATAATAGAAGAACATGAAGAATATGCAAAAATTGCTTTTATTTTAACAGGAATATTAGGAGTTTTAGCTATATTAGGAGTATATACAAAAAATAATAAAGCTCTCTTAAGTATCATTTTTCTTTTACTTTTAGTAACAGATTCTGTTATAGCAAAAACAGCTAATTTAGGAGGTCAAATAAGACACACAGAAATAAGAGATAATTCATCTAATAGTAAAAATTATGGTGGTAAAAATAATAAATCGTCTAAATCTGGATCTAAATCAAGTTCTAATTTAAACTCTAAATCAAGCCCTAAATTAAATGCTAAACCAACTCAGTCAGCTAGAAATATTGGTAAATAACGGTGAATCTTCTTTGTATTAACGTCAAAGTAAAGATTTTGAAACAAAATAAAATTTTGTTTAACCTCAAAAAAAAGCTTCAAGTTATTATTAATAAAAGAAATAAATTAATTATTTTTCATGATGCTATCCTAAAAAAATATTTTGTACAATAATATTTAAAATCAAAGATATTTTTTAGGTAGCATCTAGTTTTTTTATTGATAAAAATATTCTAATAAGCTTAAAATATATACTTTATGTTATAATTGAATTCTAAATTATTATAAAAAAAATTTATTTACACTTCAAAATTGATGAATTTGATCGGTTGTTTTAAATGAATATTGAATCTTTTATTCCTAAAAATTTTAATAATGAAAAAGAACTTTTTCATAAAACAAAAATTGCTTTGTACACAAACCTTTTAACATTAATAGCTGGAATTATTTTTTCTCTTTTATATTTTTTAGTAGGAAATAAATTAGGTTCTATATTAATATTTCTTATGCCCATATTTCTATTAATTAACTTTAAAATATTACAAAAAACTGAATCTATAACACTATTTTCAAATTTAGTTTGTTTAGGCGCTTTTTATGCTATAGACTGTGCCATTTTAACTTCTGGTGGAGTAGAAAATGGATTAGCTTTTTGCTGGTCTTTCGCCTTATCAATTCTAGCATTTGTACTAATGCAAAATAAATCAGCATGGATTTGGATTTTCATATCTATTATCAACTATTTTACAATATTTTTTATTAATAGAAATTATTTTATTATTCCTAATTATGTAATGGGTGAATATTCTAGTTATATGAATTTAGCAACTATTTTAGGTTCTTTTTTGATAATGGGAGCTTTCGCACAAATTTTTCAATCAGGAATTAATAATTCTAGAGAAGAATTAAAAAATGAAAAAGAATTAGTAGATATGAAGGTTCATGAAGCTATAGAGGAAATTGAAAATAAAAATCTTGAAATTCTTATAACTAATGAAAAAATAGAAGAACAAAATAAAAATCTTGAATTAAAAAATAAAGATTTAGAAGAATCTTTAAAAAGTACTGAAAAAACACAAAATGATTTAAATTTAGAAAAAGAAAAATTAAAAGAAAATCAATTATATTTAGAAAATAGTATTAATAATATTCTTGATAAAATGAATCTTTTTTCAGATGGAGATCTTACAGTTAAAATAAATTCAACTAATAATGACTATATAGGAAAACTCTATGATGGTTTTTCTGATTCAGTATTAAAAATGAAAAACACTATAGAGAATGTTATAGTTACAATTAAGGAAGCAAATAAATTATCTAATACTATTCAAGAAATGAATTCATTTTTAGTTGAGAATATTGAAAAACAAACAAATGAAATTGAATCTGTTTCCTCTTCAGCAGAAGAACTTTCTGTAATAGCAGAGCAAAATTCAAAAACATCTTATGATACAATGCAAAATTGTAATAAAAATAAAGAAATAGCTGAAAAAAGTAGTGAAATAGTTTCAAAAAGTATTAATAATATTAAAGAAATTGGTAATTTTACAAAAAATTCTACAAATAAAATAAATGAATTAGAAATTTCTATAAAAAAAATTAGTGAAATTATTTCTGTAATTAATGATATTTCAGATCAAACAAACTTATTAGCACTGAATGCTTCTATAGAAGCTGCTAGAGCAGGAGATGCAGGTAGAGGTTTTTCTGTAGTAGCACAAGAAATAAGAAATTTATCTGAAAAAACTTTAATATCTACAAAAGAAATAAATCTCATAACAAATTTAATTCAATCGCAATCAAAAGAATCGGTTTTAATAATGAAAGATGTAAATAAAAAAGTAAATGAAGAAATCTCTTTTTCTAGTAAAGTGTCAGATTCTTTGGATAACATAATAGATAGTTCAAATCAATTATTATTTATGGCAACTCAAATATCATCTTCAGCAGAACAACAGTCCTTAACAAGTAATGATATTACTAAAAGTTTATACCAAATTGGTGAGTTATTTTTAAGTTCTCATAGTAGTTTGGCGGATATTTTTGATGTAAATAATAAAATGATGGAATTAATGAATAATTTAAAGATAAAATCAGAAACTTTTATTATTAAATAGAATATAATAAAATAAAAAAACTCTATATATTTTTCTTATATAGAGTTAGCTAATCTTTTATTTTAGTATTGGTGTAATTTACCAGTTGCAGGTCTATTTTTATTTAGAGACCAAACTGTTTCAAATTCAGGTGAATCCATAAAATCTTCATTTGTTATTAACTTCCAACCTAGTTTTACTTTATGAGGGAACATTTTTGGAGCTTTTGTTAATTGCATTAATGATTGATAAACAAGCTCTGTACAATAAAATCTGGTATCAGAATTCATAAGAAAAAGAGTATCATAAGTTTTACCTATTTGTTTGTTTGCATAATCAGCAACTTTTTTCATTTCTTCAGGGTCAAAATTTTTGTATCTTAAAACAACAAATTTATCTCTTTCAGATCTAAATAAATATTCTCCTAATGTTTCTCTTATAACACCTAAAACTTTACCATCTTTGCCTTTTGAAGCTAAAGAATGAACAATAACATCATCTCCTAAGTATAAAATAGCATGAACAAAAGAAGCGTTATTACCACAAAGAATCATATCACCTGGTTTTAATAAAGCTTTCATTTGAGTAATTTGATCACTTGTTATTCTTGGAGTTGAATCAGATTTACCTGGTTTATTCATCCATCTTTTTACAGGACCATCAGCAAAAAAATATCCTATTTTTTGAGCAAATTTACTTTTATTTAAAGTGTTAAAAATCATTCCACCTTTAGTTTCTAGGCTAGAAAGCATATTTGTAGGTAATGTTGTTACATTTTTTAAAGGTCTTTCTATATCATCAGCAAAATTTTCTAAAAAAAGTGATTCAGCAGAAGATGCAATAAAATCCTTTTCTTCATTTGCAGTATTTTCAGCTTGTGTATCAGAAAGGGTTTTAATTTCTTGCTGTTGATTTTCTTGTTGATCTAAAGAAACTGTTTCTTGAAGACCTCTTGAGCAAGAAGCTAAAACTAACAAAGACAATGTCGTAAGAAGAATTTTTTTCATAAAAATAACCCAAATTTATAACTCTAGTATATAATAATGATAACATTTTATTTATAATTTTATGATTAATAAATGGTTAAATAAAGTTAAAGCTTTAGTTAATTTAACGGCTTTTCTCAACACCATTTTGTTGGCAAAAACTAGTTAATTTACAAATACTACAATGAGGAGAAACTGGTTTGCAAAGATTTTGACCATAACAAACTAAAAAATCATTAATTTCTAGCCAATATTTTGTAGGTAAAATTTTTCTTAACTGCATTTCAGTTTCTTCAGGAGTATTAGTTTTTACATAGCCCCATCTATTAGTTATTCTGTGAACATGAATATCAACACAAATGCCTAATTTATTGTATCCCAAGGTTATAGTTAAGTTTGCCGTTTTTCTTCCGACTCCTTTTATTTTTAAAAGTTCATCTAGTTCATCAGGAACTTTACCTTCATATTTATCTAATAAAAGTTTACTTATTTCGAGAATATTAATAGCTTTTCTTTTATAAAAACCTGTAGGGTATATAGCTTTTTCTATTTCTTCAGGACTTATTAAAATCATTTTTTCTGGTGTATCTGCTATTTCAAAAAGTCTATTAGATGCAACCTCAGTAACAGCATCTTTAGTTCTTAAACTTAAAATAGTAGCTATAAGTATTTTATAAGGATCTCTAAAAGCGGCTCCAACTACTGGTTGCTTCCATTGTTTAACTTCTTCTCTAAGAATATCAAAGACTGTATCAAGTTCAGTATTATTCATCTTTTAAAATCTTTATTATTTTACCTTTAAAAATATCTGCTACTTCTAAAAAATATTTATCTTTTTTTTCTTTGATTTCTAATTCTTTTTCTAAATCTAAATCTGTATGTTCTAAAGTATAATTAGATAAAACATCTTTAACTGTATTTTCTTGAACGGCTCCAATATCATTAATTTCAATTAATTCTTCATCTTTTTCTGTTGCAGAAATAACTTTTTCACTTTCTATATTTTGAGGTTTATCATTAGTATTTTCTTCAATAATTTTTACTTCGGGTTTTATTTCAGGCTCTATTAATTTTTCTGGAACTACTTTAGCCTCATTATTAGTAGGAAAATTTAATACATTCTCTTTATTTGTAATTGTGTCTAAATTTTCAGTTTGAATATTTTCTTTTACATTAACTGTTTCGTGAGAAGTTTTAGCTACAGATTTAGTATATTCTTTTTTACCTTTTTCAAGAATCAAACCATAATTAACGCCAAACATTACAGAAAGAACTTGTTCAACTCTATCTTTTTTAGTTTTTAATAATTCTATATATCCATCACTTTCAAAAATAATAGTAATATTATGTCTTTTTTGATCAATATCGATTAGAAAACCATGACATAAAATAGCATGAGTAGGAATACTCTTCTTTTTTACCTCCATTAATAATCTTTCCCAAATTCCTTTAAGATCATGTTCTGAAAAAGAACTTTTAGTTAATTCATTACTTAAATTGCTAATATCTGTAATAGGCTCAATTCTATCAATAGAATGGCTTCTTTGAGTATTTTGGTTATTAGTTAAATTATGATGGTTACTTGAATTATTATTATTTAATTTTATATTATTTAAATTAGTTTCTAATTCTCTTATTTTATTCATTAAATATTTTATTTCTGATGAATCTGAAACAGCAGATATATTATTTTGCTCAGTTTTTTGTTCAATTTTTGGTGTGTGATCAACCGAAACGGAACTTTTTTTCTTACAAAGAACCACAAAATTTATTTCAAGCCATAATTGAGCAGTTTGAGTTTTCTTTATTTTTTCAGATATTTCATTTAAAGATTCTAATTTTTCTATCATTTCATCGGCTGAAAAAAGTTCTGCACATTTTTTATAAATATCTATATTTGACATAGGAACTTCTAAAAATTCTGCACTAGAAGAGGCTGATTTTACAATAAGTAAATTTCTAAAAAAATTAACGGTTTCTGTTATTATTACTGTTGGATCATTTCCTTCTTTTGAAAGTTTATTTAGAGTTTCAATAATATGGATATGATTTTTTTCTGCAATCGCTTCAATTAAACTTACCAAAAAATTTATTGAAACTAAACCTAAAACTTGATTTACAACATCTTCGGGTATTTTTCCATCACCTAAAGAAAAAGAGCTTATTTGATCTAATAAACTTAGAGCATCTCTTAACCCACCGTTAGATTTTCTGGCAATAGCTAATAAAGATTCTTCAGAAATATCAATATTTTCTTTTTGAGAAACATATTTGAGTCTATTAAGTAAAATAGTAACTGAAATACGATGAAAATCGAATCTTTGACATCTTGAAACTATAGTAGGAAGAATTTTATTTCCTTCGGTTGTTGCCAAAACAAAAATTACTTTTGGTGGTGGTTCTTCAAGGGTTTTTAATAGAGCATTAAAAGCTTCATTAGTTAGCATATGAAACTCATCTATTATGTAAACTTTATATTTTCCAGAAACAGAGGCAAATCTAACTTGTTCAATAAGGGTTTTTATTTCACCTATACCTCTATGAGAGGCAGCATCTATTTCTATTACATCTAAAGAAGAACCTGAGGATATTTCATGACAACTTCCACATTCATTACAAGGAGATCCATCTTTTCTATTTTCACAATTAAGAGCTTTAGCCAAAATTCTTGCTGTAGTTGTTTTTCCTGTTCCTCTTGAGCCACAAAACATATAGGCATGAGAAAGTTTTGAATGATCAATTGCATGTATCAAAGTTGTTGATATATGTTCTTGTCCAACTAAATCTTCCCAAACCTGAGGTCGCCATTTTCTATAAAGTGCTACCATAATTTTCCCCTAAAAAATCTTATAAAGCTTGTTTAAATTTTCATAATACCGATGATTACACCTTTACTATTAGAGAAGACTTGCCCAGTCATCTAAAATATTTTATTAATTGGTTTCATTCATTTTATTAATTATATCTCATTTTGTTAAACCCTAAGCAGACCTTCGAGGTATTATTAATAAAATAAAATATGTTTTAGTAAATTTTTCTGATATATTTTTAAGTACTAAAATATAAAATTTTTGACGTTCACTCGGGGCAGAGCCACCGAGGATTCTTGAAGCACACCGAACCTAATGATTTTTGTGTATAGCTTCAGGAGTCCCGCCCGAACTCCATTTTTTTAAAATATTTCTACTTGCATTAACATCTCTATCATGAGTAACATGACATTTAGGACATTGCCACTCTCTAATTTTTAATGTTAATTTGTCTAGTCTAAAACCACATTCATTAGTTGAACAATTCATACTAGTATATTGTGGTGAAACTTTTACAAAAGTTCGACTATACCATTTAGATTTATAATCCAACATATTACAAAAAGTACCCCATCCAGCATCCAAAATTGATTTATTTAAACCAGCCTTAGCTTTAGCTTTGTTTGGTTTAAATCCTGTTCCAGATTCATTTGGTTGTGCTTTAGGTTTTCTAACTAGATTTTTAATTTGTAAGTCTTCAACTACTATAACTTGGTTCTCGTTTATTAGTTTTGTTGATACTTTATTCAAAAAATCGTTTCGTACATTTTTTATCGTTTGATGTAATCTTGAAAGTTGATTAACTAGCTTTTTTCTATTGTTACTGCCTTTTTTAGTCCTTGATATTTTTCTTTGGTATTTAGCTAACTTTTTTTCATGCTTTCTATATGTTCTTGGATTTTCTATTTTTTCATTATTTGATGTTACAATAAAATGTTTTAAACCTACATCAATACCAACTTCTTTTTCCATTGGTTCTAATTCTTTTATTTCACCTTCAAAAACTAATGATATGTACCAACCATCTGCTTCTTTTCTTATTGTTGCTGTTTTTATCTTTGATTCTATTGGTCTTGAATTAAAAAACTTTATCAATCCAATTTTTGGTAATTTTACACAATTCCCATATATCTCAACACCTTGTTTTATCAAAAAAGATTTAAATTTACTTTTTTTGGCAAATTTAGGAAAAC
>JBBTGK010000167.1:0-20564 GCA_038060635.1 Cyanobacteriota bacterium
TGATTCTGGTTTTGAAATCATCAGATCTCATATTTTTCTTAATACATTACATCCTCAGGTTGGCTTTGAGGTTTTTCGTTGGTATAAAAAAAATATGTACACGGAGGTTGGTGTCAAAAGTGAAATTAAAGAAACACGTTTTTTTAATTATGATGAAGGAAATATAGAAAATGTAAAAGTTTCTCACCTCCTTAAAAACTACGACATTTTTAAGAATAGCCCTTTATATGATGTATTACAAACCAATAAAAAATATAGATATATTTTTAAAAAAAATGAGACTAGTTTTAAATATTCTATACTAAAAGATTTTTATAATTTTGGTGCAACAGACTATTTAAT
This sequence comes from Cyanobacteriota bacterium, assembly GCA_038060635.1. GTDB lineage: Bacteria > Cyanobacteriota > Sericytochromatia > UBA7694 > JACMQJ01 > JBBTGK01. Next base: position 343 of record JBBTGK010000167.1, read on the forward strand.
AATGCCTTTAGATTATTCTTTTTATAATAAATATGGTGTAGTTACATGGGTAACCAATAAAAAAGAAGGTTTTTCTGAAGATGATTTATTTGTTTTAGATGAATTATCAAAAACTTTATCTATTTATTTACGCTCGTATCTTGAAAAACAACTTACAAAAATTCTTTTATCAACTTATCTTGGTGAAAGTACTGGAAAAAAAGTGTTAAATGGGCAAATAACTAGAGGTAATATTGAAAAAATAGAAGCTGCTGTATGGTTTTCAGATTTAAGAAATTTTACTAGCCTTTCTAATAAATATGATACAGGAATTTTAATTGAATGGTTAAATGAATATTTTGATTTGATAAGTATTTCTATTTCAGAAAATAATGGAGAAATTTTAAAATTTATTGGAGATGCGGTTTTGGCAATATTTCCTGTTTCTGAAAAAAATACAAAAGAATCATCATGTCAAGATGCACTAAAAGCAGCAGTTTTAGCTAATAAAAAATTAGAAGAATTAAATATTTTAAAACGTGAAAAAAATCAGCCAGAGTTAATGCATGGAATTGGTCTTCATTTTGGTTTGGTAGAATATGGGAATATAGGTGCCTCTGAAAGATTAGATTTTACTGTTATAGGCCCTACTGTAAATCTGGCTTCAAGAATTGAAAGCTTGTGTTCTAAACTAGGGAAAAAAACTCTAATCTCAGAAACTTTTTCATCTCTATGTAATTCAAAGTCTGAATTAGTAGGCGAATATGAATTAAAGGGATTTAAGGAAATTCAAAAAATCTTTACTCCTTATTAAAAGAAAGAAAAGATATTTATTAGTTTTAAGAATGCAAATAAGTTATACTTAGTAGTTAAAACCCTTTAGATACTGGTTACTAAGCTATTTTTAAATATCAATTCTTACTCTATTATTTTTAATTAATGGGTTCCCACAATTCTATTTTATTTCCTTCTGGATCAAGTATATGAATAAACTTACCATATTCAAATACTTCCATTTCATCAACAATAGTAACACCTTCATTTCTTAGTTCTTTAACAAGAGCTTCAAGATCTTCCACACAATAGTTAATCATAAAATCTTTTTGAGATGGTTCAAAGTATTCTGTTTTTTCATCAAAGGAACTCCATTGTGTAGTTCCTTTCTTTGTATTATCAGAAGCATCAACCCATTCAAAACTTGCTCCATATTCATTTGTATTTAAACCAAGGTGTTTTGAATACCAATCATTAATTTCTTTAGGATTTTTAGATTTAAAAAAGATTCCACCAATGCCTGTTACACGTTTCATATTTTTTGACCTATAAAAGAATAATATTTTGTTTTATTTTATCATAATTTTGTTTTATTAGTTTTGATTTAAATTGATTAATTCAATCGCTTTATCAAAAAGCTCATCTTTTCCTTCTTTAATTCCTTTTATAGTTCTTTTTAAAGGTATAGTTGGTTTTATTCCAATTAAATGATGTTGAGATTTATCGTGTTTCAATACTTTCATTCCAGTCCAAGAAATATTAAAATTTCCAGGAAGAGTAAAAGGATTTATATTACCATTTGCACCGGCAGTAGTTTCCCCAATAATTTCAGCTAATTTATAGTTTTCAATTATTCCCATAAAACTTTCTGCATAACTTATTGCTCTTCCATCAGTTAAAAAAACTATTTTACCTTTAAATTTTGGTGATTTTGGTTTTACATCCCATCTACCTTCAGTACTAAATCCAGAAATATTTTCATGATCTGGGTAAATAATTTGAGGGACATTCCATATTGCAGACATAACATGTTTATCTATTAAATGAGTGATAATATCATGATTACCTTTAGGATAACCTCTAAGGTCAAAAATTATTCCTTTAGCATTAGATAGCTCTTCTATTTTTTCATCTAATTCATTAATTTTAGCAACATCCAAATTTACATAATAAATATTATTATCTAGTTTTTCAAGACTTTTTCTTTCAAATTCAATATTTTTTGTATAAAGAGGTAAACTTCTTTCTAACTCTATAAAAAATATTTCATTATCTCTTTTTATTTCTATTTTAGATTTTTTATTTTTCTCTCCTAATGAAAACTGCCTTAAAGAATTAAATCTTTTCCATTGTTTTGAGCCTGATATAAGCTTTTCTGAATCAATTAAAATATCTTCAGATTTTTTACCATCAACACTTAAAATTACATCACCTTTTTTTAAATTGTCTTTTTGTGAATTTGTAACAACAACTTGATTTTCAGCCCAAGTAACAAAAAAAGGAAATAAAAGTGGTTGTTCTTGCTGATAATCATAAAAATAAACCCATCCATGTCCATCTTGAAGTTTTTCAACTAATGTTTTTAGTGTTAATAAAAAATCATCATTGTTTTTATCTTTTAGTGCATTTTTAAAAGTATTAATTAATTCTTGATTCCAATCTACCTTTACTACATCAAAATAAGGATAAAAATGTTGAAAAACATTCCACGCAATAATAGTATCACCTAATCTAAAATCTTCGTTTTTTGCATTTAAATTAGTTATATCAAAAGAATCTAAATCATTAGAAAAAGTGCTAAAACTAAATTTATTATTTTTGCCTATAGTTGTTTTTTCATCAGTATATAAAGATAATGGTACTTGGCAAGATAATTCATTATTAATTTTTTTATTGATTACTTCTCCAACATTTGGATATTTTTTGAAAAGAGTTCCATTAAATATTTTTTCTTTATTTTGAATTAGAAGTGATTTTTTTCCTGTATGAAAATCATCTGAAATTGTTTTAAAGATATGCTCATCTTCTTTTCCAATATTCCATGAAGCAGGTAAATCATCTTTTGAATTTAGCTCAAACCCGGAATTAGCTATATTAAAAGGAACCCATGCATTATTTTCTTTGATTAAAAGTTGTACATCATCTAGTTTTAATTTTCCTATTCCAATAAGAAACGCTCCAAAGCTAATGCTTTTGGCATCATTATCAATTTTTCCACTAATTTCATATTCGCCCCATTTATTTGATTTAATAGGTCTGTCATCCATATTATCAAAAAAACCAGATTTTTTACTTTCTCTATCAACTCTTAGCCATAACTGACCTTGATTATTTGAGCCTTTTACGTCCATTTTTACAAAAGCTTTAAATTTAAATTCTTTACCTTGTAAATTTTTTGCATCAATAGTTTGAGAAGTAACACCAAATCCGTCTTTTTTAGCCATAAAATTATCTCGATTAATTCTTATACTTGAATAGATTGAATCAGGCGAACCAAAACCAACACCCTGATGTTGCCATGCTACAACTTTAAGGTTTTTATCTTCTTTTAAATAAGATTTAAAATCATTTGGTTTTTCATTAGAAAAATAAATTTGAGAGGTTGGAGCAATTGGTAAAAAAAGTTCTTCTAAAATCTTTTTTAGTTCTTTGTTATTTTCTGCATTTTTAACTTTTTTTGCTCCATATATAGCAAATTTATCCCAATCTATTGAACTAGCTTCATCACTAGGGTGAAAGTATTTAACATACCCATACAATTTACTAAAAGCTTGAAGGTTTTCTAATTCTTGTTCTTGAGTTAATGCTAAAGCATTGTTTGAAAAAAGAGCAATAGATAATGGAATAAGAGAAAGTAATGCTTTTAATTTCATTGATTAAATTTTTCCTGAAAAATAAATATTTAATATTATAACGATAGTAAAATGAAAAAGTTACAGTAAATATGAAAAATTATTTTATTATAAAGTAATCACGTTAGTCTTAGTTGACTAATAATCATTATCGCCAAATATTATAACTTAAATACTCTTGTCTAAGAAATTATCAAATGATATACTCAATAAATAATCTTTAGCTTGATAAAACAAAATAAATCAAAATAAAAAATAATGGCACAGTTTGAAAAAGAGATAACCGACGACTTAGAAAAACTTTTATATATATTACCTCCAAAAATAAAAGAACAAATTGAAAAAAAAATAAAAGGAAAAGAATTAATTGAAATTATTTTAGATCTTGGAAGAGAACCAGAAATAAGGTTTGTAAAAGATTTTGAATATTTAGATTTACCAGCAGTTACTTTAGAAGATATAGAGTTTGTGGTTAATCGCACTGGAGGCTTTGGAAAAGATAGCAGAGCAGGAATAGAAAGAACTTTACATAGAATTTCTGGTATAAAAAATAGAAAAGGAAATATAATTGGTCTTACATGCAGAGTAGGAAGAGCTATTCAAGGAACAGTTGATATAATTAGAGATTTAGTTGAAGCTCAAAAAAGTATTCTTATGCTGGGTATTCCTGGTATTGGTAAAACTACAAAATTAAGAGAAATTGCAAGAATTTTAAGTTCAGAACTTGGAAAAAGAGTAATTGTAATAGATACTTCAAATGAAATAGCTGGTGATGGAGATATACCTCATCCTGGAATAGGTCGTGCAAGAAGGATGCAAGTAGATTTACCAGAAAATCAACATGCTGTTATGATAGAAGCCGTAGAAAATCACATGCCTGAAGTAATAATTATTGATGAAATAAGTACCGAAGAAGAAGCAATGGCTGCAAGAACTATAGCTGAAAGAGGAGTTCAATTAATTGGTACTGCTCATGGTGGTAGTATTGAAAATCTTATTATGAATCCATCTTTAAATGATTTAATTGGTGGTGTTCAAAGTGTTACACTGGGTGATGAAGAAGCAAGAAAAAGAGGAACTCAAAAAACTATTCAAGAAAGAAAATCTCCACCTACATTTGATGTTGTTATAGAAATTCAAGATAGATATAGACTTGCGATTCATTCAGATGTATCAGATGTTGTAGATCAATATCTAAGAGGTTCTGTTTCTAGTTTTGAAATAAGATCTATTGATGAAAAAGGGAATATCACTAAAACTAAAGAAAGTGTTAAAAAACCTAAAAAAACTTTAGAAAATACTTTAAATAATGAATCTAATATTGATGAGATAAAAATATATCCTTATGCAGTAAGTAGAACTCAAATTGAAAAACTTATAAAGAATTTAAGAGTATCTGCAAGCGTTACTAAAAATTTAGATGAAGCTGATATGATTTTTGTTCTTAAATCTTATATTAAAGCAAATGGAAAAGTTTTAAAATGGGCTGAGGCAAAAAATATACCAATTCATATTGTAAAAACTAATAATGTTTATCAAATTCAAAAAACATTAAAAGAAGCTTTGCAAATAGATTCTACTGATGAACTTTTTAGAGATGCCTCTGATGAATTTGAAGAAGCTATGCAAGAATTAGATGAAGCTTTCGATACAATCGTTCATTTATCTATTCCTATAGAACTTTTGCCAAGAGATGAAGATATAGTAAAAATGCAACAAAAAAAATCTCAGAAAAATAACTTTGTTGCAGAAATTGTTGGGCTTGAAAACGAAAAAAGGATAAGACTTTATCCTAATAATAACTAGGGAGTGAAATTTTGTTTATTACATTTGAAGGAGTTGAAGGTGCAGGAAAAACAACTCAAATTGGATTATTAAAAGATTTTTTTGAAAAAATTGGTAAAAAAGTAATTGTTACCAGACAACCAGGTGGAACAGAATTAGGCAAAAAAATAAGAGAGCTAATTTTAGATCCAGAACAAGAAGATAAACCTTCAAAAATGTGTGAACTTATGCTATATCTTGCAGATAGAGCTCATCATACTGAAACTGTTATTGAAAAAAATTTAAAAGAAAATACTGTTGTTTTATCTGATAGATATGCAGATTCTACTATTGCTTATCAAGGTTATGCTCGAAATGGTAATATAGAACAATTAGAATTTTTGAATAATATTGCAACAAAAGGAATAAAACCTGATATAACTATTGTTTTAGATATAGATCCTAATATCAGCATGGAAAGAATTCAAGAAAGAAAATTGGATAGAATAGAATCTGAAAAAATAGATTTTCATAATAAAGTTAGAGAAGGTTTTTTAGAAATTGCTAAAAAAGAGCCTGAAAGAGTAATAATAATAAATGCTAATGAATCTTTAGAGCAAATAAAAGAACAAATAGAATCTATTATTGTTAATAAAATGAAAATTTTAACCTAATAATTAAAAAATGAAAGTAAATTACATATTTAATACTAAAATATTTTGTATAACATTAGTTGTTTTAATTTCTACTTGTTTTAAAATATCAGCCCAAGAAAAAGTGCTTACAGGACTTGATGTTTTAGAAAAAAATAATTTTTCAATTCTTAAAAATAAAAGAGTTGGAATTATAACAAATCACACCGCAATAAATAATAAAGGTGATTATATCCTTGATATTTTTTCAAAACAAAATACTTTTAAACTAAAAGCAATTTTTACACCTGAACATGGTTTAAAAGGTAAAGAAGATAAAGAATTTATTCCTTCTGAAATTTATGGAGAAAATATTCCCGTTTACAGCCTTTATGGTGATGTTAAAAAACCGACTAAAGAGATGTTAAAAGATTTAGATATTCTTATTTATGATATTCAAGATATTGGAACTCGTTATTATACATTCATTACTACAATGGCTTATGCAATGGAATCCGCTTCAGAAAATAAGTTACCTTTTATGGTTTTAGATAGACCGAATCCTATAACTGGTAATATTATTGAAGGTGAAGTTCTTGAAGATAATTTTAAAAGTTTCACAGGGTATTTTAACATACCAACTAGATATGGAATGACTGTAGGTGAAATTGCAAGTTATTTTAATAAAGAAAAGCATTTAAATTTGAAACTTGATATTATCAAAATGGAAAATTGGAAAAGGAATATGTGGTTTGATGAAACAGGTTTAAAATGGATTAATCCTTCACCAAATATCAGAAGTCTTGATTCTGCAATTGTTTATCCTGGTTTTGGAATGTTAGAAACAACAAATATTTCTGTTGGAAGAGGTACAAATTCACCTTTTTTATACTATGGTTCTCCTTGGCTTAAAAACAAAGAAATTGTAAAAGATTTAACAAAAATGAATTTTTCTGGTTTAGAATTTAAAGAAACAAATTTTACTCCTAATACAAGCGTATATGAAAATAAAATAAATAATGGCTTTGAAATCAAGATTAAAAATAGAAATGAAGTTAGAAGTTTTGATGCCATGATATATACAACTTATTTTATCAATAAATATAATTCTAAAGATTTTAAAGTTAATGGAAATGATGGAATAAGACGTTCTTTTGGTTCAGGATTATTATTAGATATGATAAATAATAAAATATCAGCTGAAAATCTAATAAAAAAAATAAAAAAGAATCAAGCAAAATTTTTACCAATAAGAGAAAAGTATCTTCTTTATAAATAAAGATTAATAAGGAAAAAAATAATTATGTCAAAAAAATTAAATGATACTCAAAAATTTGATAATGACCTAATATCTCAACTTGAAACTCTTTCAAACAAAAAAATAACTTCTTTGGAAATAAAACAATTTGGAAGTGATTCAGAAAATAGTGATTTAATTTATTTAAAAAAAGTTAATGTTGATGGAATAATGATAACTTCATTAGATAGAGAAAATGCTTTTAAATTATATGATTTTTTTTATAAAAAAGTTATTTTACTAGGATATCAGTTTTTTCTTACAAATATGGAGATAAAATTTCCTAATATTAACATAAAAGATTTAGAAAAAAATTATTCTTATGAAACCTATTATGATCTTGCAATAATAAAAGCTAATGATCAATTTGATATAATAAAGTTGGTAAAAACAGAAGCTGGTAACTATGATTACAATACAGAACAAATAATAGAAAAAATTATTTCATGGGAAAAATATTCAAGAATACAACTAACTGTTGTTGAGCATGATAGAGTTGAAGGTTATCTTTTGGATAAACCTAAAAATGTAAAAAATTTTGCTAATGAAATTTATGAATTTGCTCCAGATGTTGTAGAGCAAGGAACTCAGACAAAAAAAGAATTAATTAATGAATTAAATAGCGGTTATTTTTGGCTTTGGTGGGACTAAAATAAAGAGTGATTTTTGATATTTGATTTTTCCCTGACATTATGCCATTTTACATAGTTCCTTTTTATTCATAATAAAAGATTGACTTCATTATTTTTTACATTTATGATTACTATAATCTAATTCTCTCAATTTTATTTTGTAACAATAAGATCCAATATTCAAAATTTTTTGAACCTAGTTAGATATTTGTGCTTATTAGGATAAAAAATGAGAGACCCTGAAAAAATTATGAAATTAGTCATGCCTGATAGAATAACCAGATATTTAAATGATGATAAATATTTAACTGAACGAGAAAGGAAAATGGTTACAGGAAATGCTCAAGTTTTACTTATTGACAGAATCTTAGTTAAATCTATAGAAGATTTGATAAAAAATATCTTTGGATATGACGGTGTAAAAATTAATCCTCCAAAAATAAAGCAATCACCAAATTATAATGAAATTATTTATGAAGAAAAAAATGAACATTCTTGTTGTAAATTTAGTGTTGAAACCTTTAATAAATGTTATTATGATTTTGAAATAGATAATATACCATCTTTGCCTAGTAGTAAGCATATTTCAGTTTTTTTTCAAGTAATAGTAAACCTTATGAATAATTTTTATCAAATGATGGAATTAAAAAAAAATGAGGATGTCGATATTGAATATTATTATGCTTCTCCAAAAAACTCTTTTATTTCAGAAAATTTTATTTATAACCTTGATAGAACTGTAATACTTGAATATCTTTTTTATGTTTTTAATGAAACCGATTACAATTATAAGCAGAATAACCAAGTAATTAGATATGGATTAGAATTAATAAATAAAATACATGATTTTTGTATGGAATTAAGTACTAAAAAAGTAGAAAATGAAGATATTTATTGTGGGTTTGTATTTCATAATGATGTTAATTATGTAGAACTCAATTCAATTAAAAATATTAATTTAATTGAACCAATAGAATTTGGTGATTTTGTTAAATTAAAAAAAATTTTACAAGTTACAAATGGTCAAAATATCTTCTTCAATGTTACTAATAATTTTATAACAGGATTTTTTATAACCCAAAAAAAAGTTAAGGAAATTTTTTATGAATTAGAATCAGGTGAATTGAGTTTTAAAAATAGACCTCTTATTGTTTCAATACAAGGAGAAGGTAATATTTATTATGTTGAAGGAAAAGAACGAAATAGCTCATTATTATTGCAAATTTTAAATTCTTCTCCCAAAATTAAAGATAAAGAATTTATAAAAAACAGAGTTAATAAAATATTATCAACACTTAAAGGACTGGAATCAAATGAACATAATTTGAATTTTTTCTTAGATTGGGTATTAAGTTTAAGTTTGATTGGACATGGTGCAAGTATAGTTATAGGTTCTTTTGATAAAAATGAAGTTAAAAAGAATTTAGTTAAATATACTGAAATAGAATATCCTCAATTTGACAATTTTGGTGATATTTATAATATTGAATTATTAAATCATTTAGTAAAAGCAGATGGTGCAATAATTTTTACTGAAAAACTTGAACCATATATTATTGCATCAATACTAAGTATTCCAAATGATAATAGTAAAAATATGGCTGGTGGTGCTAGACATAACTCAATGCTAAATTTTACAATGCTTTTTCAAGATTGTATTGGAATAACAATATCAGAAGATGGACCTATTACCATTTTTAAAAATGGAGAAAAGAAAATAAGATATTAATGAATAGTTCGACATTGTTCAGTAAACTAAGTAATCAGATAAGAATATTATGTAAGGTCCTGTCTAAAAAGTGTGTTTTTCAAGAAAATTACAGAATTAAAATTCAATATTTGTGTAGGTAACGCTTGTGTAGGGAATGCTTTAAAAGCATTCTTTTTTAGACAGCCCAAAACAAACACATTGGATTTTTCATAGAAAAGAATATGTCTAAACTCTTTATTATTATTAAAAAATCTGTAATAATTATCTGAAATATTGTTTTTGAACTATTTTAAATATTTGGTTCTAGGCAATTTTAATTAAATAATACTCTTAAGGTTTTTGTAATAAAAAAGGTAATGTAATGAAAGGCAATATAAAAGGAACAAGAATATTTGGTGAAATAAAATGTGTTAAAATATTAGGTAGTAGCACAGCTTTTCCAGAACCTTTAACACTTCCAAATGGAGAAAAATTAGCTAATGTAACAAATGAGTATATTTTTGAAATGTTAATGGGTAAAAACTATTTAGAGGTTTTAACAAAAATAGGTATGAGTCCTGAACATCCTGAAAAAGTAGTTGGTTTAAAAAATAGAAAATGGACTCATCTTGTAGGAACACCAACAAATCATAATGAAGAGAATATGGTTGATTTGGGTGTTAAAGCTGGTAAAAAATTACTTGAAAAACTTAATTTATCTACAGATGATATAGATTTTACTATTGTTTCTTCAACAACCCCTCATAAAACAACGACTTCAAGTGCTTGTGCTATTGCAGATGGAATAGGAATAAAATCACCTTGTATTGATATAAAAGCAGGTTGTACTAGTGGATTATATGCATTACTTACAGCTTTTTCTTATGTTAGATCTGGTTTTGATAGAGTTCTTTTAATTGCTTCAGAAACACCTTCAAAATATGCAAATCCTAAAATAAAAGAAACAGTAATGAGTGTAGGAGATGGCGCTATTGCAATTTTATTAGAAAAAACAGATGAAAATATTGGAATTATTGCAGGAGCTTTGGGAGCAGATGGAGAATTAGGAAAATTAGTTCAAACCCCTGGATTATTACCTCCAACAAAAGAAGCAATTGAAAATGAAATGTATTTTTATCAAGGCGATTCTGATGCTCTAAAAGAAGTAGTACCTCCTAGATATATAGATGGAATGATGAGTGCTTTAAAAATGGCAAATCTTTCTACAAATGAAATAGATCTTTATGTTCCGCATCAAATAAATAAACTTCTTACAACAAAAGTTTGTGAAAAAATGGGTATTCCTTTAGAAAAACAGTTTTATAATATGAGTAAATATGGAAATTTAGCAGGTGCATCTGTTTTAGTTGCATTACATGATGCTATGGAAGAAAATCTAATAAAAAAAGATTCAAAAGTGGCTCTTAATGTAGTTGGTGGTGGACTAACTTGGGGCGCTATTTTACTTGGTTTTTGATTTGAAATTTTAAAATAAAAGTTTTTTTATGTATAATATCATTTAGTGTTATTGAAGTATTTTATAAAAATAAATAAGCATATATGCAGTTTAAAAATCACAAAATAACAGAAGCTCTTTGTGCTTTTAGGTTTGAATCAACAATTGATAATATTGGAATTTCTTTATTTGGAGAGTATTTCAACAAAATAAAATCTGATGGTTTTATTCATCAAAAAGACTTTGAACCTTTGAAATTTAGTTTTCAAATTAATCCTTCTGATAGATCCTCTCAAAATAAAATTGAAGAAGATAATTTGACTATGTTATTTACTAATTCAGAAAAAAACTTTTCTATTCTAATAAGACAAAATTATATTTCTTTTCATGCTCTTAAAAATAGTTATTCTGGTTGGGATAATTTTTTTAATAATTATGTAAAAGTTTATTTAGAAAAATATTTAGAACTTGAATCTAATGTTTCTATAAAAAATACTCAAATGTTATATCTAAATAATTTTGAGATTGATATTAATGAAAATTTATCTGATTATCTGAACTGTGTTCCTAATTCTCAAAACTTTGGAGAAAGTTCAGAATTTTATTTGCTATCTCAAAGTAATTATAAAATAAAACCAAATTTAGATGTTATACTTAAAACAGGATTAAAAATAGAAGATTCAACTTCACTTAAAAAAATTACATTAGAATGTAATTGTATCTCTCATAAAAATAATGTAAATGATGATTGGGTAAAATTAATTAATCAATCTCACGACAAAGCTTATGATGTATTTGTTAAAGTTACTAATGATAAGTTTAAGGAGTTTATAAAATGAGTTTAACACTAACTAGACAAGAAGAAATTTTATCAAATTATCAATCATTATTAATAGATGAAAATGAAATTTATTTTTTACTTTCAAATGAAAATAAATTAGAAGAAAGTAGTTTTTTAAATGAAAAAAATGTAATAAATTCATCTGAAACAGAAAAAGACAATTCTTTTAATATTTCTGAAAAACAGATTGATATAATTTCTTTTGCAAATGAATTATTTAAAGGAAGTAAACCAATGATTGGTATAGAAAGAGAAATATTATCAGATTCTTTATTAAAATCTTCAAAATCAACTCCTACTTTAAAAGGAAGATTATAATAATAAAATGGATTTTGATTTTTCACAAATTGATATTTTGTTACCTAATTATCTTTCAACTATTGATAAAGGAAGATTAATTGAGGGACTTAAACAATTTAAAGAAACAAAAAATATTTCAGCAAATTTTTTTCTAAATAAAAATAATGATTATTTTCTACAATCTGATATTCTTACTGAAATAAGATACCCTATTTGGAATGTAAGTAATTCTAATTATGAGAAAAAATATTGTGATGCTATTATCATTTCTACAACTTGTGATATTGAATTTGATTCAAAAAAAAGATTTATAAATAAGGAAATTCTATTTGCTCCATTAGTTGAATATGATATTTTTATTAGTGAATTACAAGAAAATAAAATTGATGCAACTAAAATATCAGATACTTTAAAAAAACAAGAATATAGTAATTTATTTTATTTACCTAAAAATAATCAAAATCATAAAGAATATATTGCTTTATTAGATCAACTTTTTTGGTTTCCGTCAAAAGAATTAAATTCTTATACTCCAGATATTAGTTCTAATAGAATTTTATCTTTGGATTATTTTGGATTTTACCTATTTATTTTAAAATTATCTTATCATTTATGTAGATTACCAGAGGATCAGCATAGAACATAAATAAATTTTAATAATGAGAAAAAATAATTACTAAAATTATATATATTTAGTGTTTTTAATAAACTATTAACAATATAATAAAAAAGTATTAACATTTATAAAATAAAATCATTGTAAAGTAGTTTTTTAGGAACAGTAGAGTTATGAATAATATAAACATACACATGGTTGATGACGATGAAAGTATCTTTGAACTTTTATTTGATTATTTTGAATCAACTCCATACAAATTAACTCATTCTCCTTTACCATCAAAAGCATTAAGTTATATAGAGAATAATCCTGTTGATTTAGTTCTTTTAGATATTATGCTTCCTGAAATGGATGGGCTTGAATTATGTAAAAAAATAAGAGCCTTAAAACCACTTTTACCAATAATTATGCTAACTGCAAAAAAAGATGATTTTGATAAAATTATAGGTTTAGAGCTTGGTGCAGATGATTATATATCAAAACCTTTTAACCCAAGAGAACTTATTGCACGTATAAAAACTATTTTTAGAAGATTAGAAAGAGTTGATCTTTTAGAAAAAGATACTAAAAAAGAGAATCTTATTATATCTGAAATGTGGGATATATCTTTAAATATTGATTCAAGAACAGTTATTTGTAAGGGAGAAGAAGTAGATTTTACTAGTACTGAGTTTGATTTATTAAAATCATTAATGGAAAATGCTGGTATAGTTCAAACTAGAGATAATCTTATAGATAAAATAAAAGGTATTGATTTAGATTCATTTGATAGGACAATAGATGTTTTTATTAGTAAAATAAGACAAAAAATACAAGATAATCCAAAAAAACAAGAAATAATAAAAACAGTTAGAAATGTGGGCTACATATTCACTAGGTTGTAATTATGTTATATAAACTTTATCAGAAACTGTATTTTTATGTTTTAGGAATGATAATTGTTTCTATTTTATCAACAATGGCTATATTAAGTCTGTTTCCTAATCCTAATGGTGAAAGAGGTATGCTTAGAGGGCATATAAAAGAAGAGCTTGTTTTTGCAAAAAATGTAATTTTTGATTCATATAAAAGTGATCCCAATAATATAAAAAAGAAACTTTTAGAAATAAAAAAAGATCTAAATTGGGAATTATCTATTTGGAAAGATGAAAAATGTATAGCATTTACAGATAAAATACCTAATATTGAAGAATTTAAAAAAAATATTAAAGATACTAATGATGATGAAATAGATATCATTGATAAAAAAGGCACTTTTTTTGTTTATTTAGATGAGGAAAATAAGTCTAAAGGGTTTATTACGGTAAGATTCAGACCTCCTCCAAAAAGAGAGCCTCATATACATTATGAGCGTATTTTACCACCTCTTCTTTCAATAATTTTTTTAGCAATTTTAATGATTCCTTTTACTATTTATATTGTAAGACCATTTAAAAAACTTATGATTTCTATTAATAATGTTTCATTAGGAAATTTTTCAACTAAATTAGATGTTTCTAAAAACAGCGAATTTTCTTTTATAGCAGATTCTTTTAATAATATGACTGAAAAAATTCAAGATATGATACAGCAAAAACAAAGACTTATAGCGGATGTTTCTCATGAAATAAGAACTCCTCTTACCAAAATAAGGTTAAGTTTAGAGCTTTTGGATAAAGAAGGTAAAGGAAAACAAAAATACATTGATAAAGGTATTTCAGAAATAGAAAACCTAGATGAACTAATTGATGATCTTTTATCCGCTTCAAAATTAGAAATAAATTTTGATAGTTCTAAATTCATTGATATAGATTTAGTAGATTTTATTGAAAAGTTTATAGTTAAAAATCAAATTTTTATTGAAGCCACAAATTTTAAAATAAACTATGACTCTAAAATAAAAGAATATTTTATAAAAGGTGATAAAAAAGATTTAGAAAGTGTTTTTAGTAATATATTATCTAATGCAGCTAAATACTCACATGATTCATCTGAAATAAATATAACAAGTGTTGAAAAAGATGGAAAGATTTTAATACAAATAAGAGATTTTGGTATTGGCGTAAATTCTAATCAATTAGAAAAAATATTTGATCCATTTTATAGAACAGATGATTCTCGAAATAGAAAAACAGGTGGAAATGGTTTAGGATTGTCAATTGTAAGAAAAATAATCGATAACCATAATGGTAAAATTTGGGCAGAATTACCAAATGATGGAAAATCAGGTCTTATAATAAATATTTCTGTTTAATTATTATTTGTATGTATATATAAAGGAACGTTTTTAAAACGTTCCCTACAAGATTTTAATTATTTTTTTATCAATTTTCCTGGTAAATTACCTGTTTCTTTACCATCTTTAAAAACAACTTCACCAGATAATATTGTATATTTATAACCATCTGCTTTTTGAACAAATCTTCTTCCTTGAGCGGGTAAATCATAAATCATTTCTGGCGCTCTCATAAAAAGGTTTTCAAAATCTATAATATTAAAATCAGCTTTCATTCCTACTTTTATCTCGCCTCTATCATCTAATCCATAAAGACTAGCAGTATCTTTTGTTTGCATTTTTATTATTTTTTCTAAAGGAATAGTTTCACCAACTTTTCTATCTCTAGCCCAATAAGTAACCATATATGTTGGAATACTAGCATCACAAATTGCTCCACAATGTGCTCCACCATCACCCAAACTTAAATATGCTTGTTCATGTGCAAACATATCTCTCATGTGTTCCATATTATTATGAGAATAATTAAAAATAGGAAAATATATTATTGCTTTTCCATCATTTTCCATCAAATAATCATAAGTTAATTGATTTGCATTTTTGTTTTCTTTTTTAGATAAAGCAGCAAAACTCATAGAAGCATCAGGCTCATAATTTGGATTTTTATGATCTAATTTATACATTTTATGATAACCACGTGTAATAAAATTAGCAAATTCACCCATATCTAATGGTTCTTCACTTAAAATTTGATTTCTTATTTCTGGATCTTTTAATTTTTCATATTTTTCTGCAAAAGGTAAATGAGCTATTTTTTGATAAGAAGGATAACTTAAAAATGGATGTGCTGTTCCTTCCCAAGACATTAATATCCCTGCTGGTCTTCCTGCTACTTGAGCATAAAGTCTTAAACCTTTTTTAGCAGTTTCTGTTGTCATTGATAAAAGTTTTTTCCATAAATCAGGGCTTTGATCTGTTTGTAAAAGATTATAAGTAACAGTACAATCATATTTTTCTGCCAAAACTTTCATCCATTCAAATTCTTTATCCATATCAATATGATTAGATGTCATTTGAAAAACTTTATTTTTATGTCCATCAAGTGCTTTTCCTATTCCAAAAAGTTCATTTTCTTCTGCAAAAGTTCCTGGTACTAATTCACCATCTTTTGATCTATGAATAAGTGTTCTTGATGTAGAAAAACCCAATGCTCCGCTATCAATAGCTACTTTAACTAATTCATACATTTTTTCTATATCTTCATCAAGAGCAGGTTCATTTTTTGCTCCTCTTTCACCCATTACATAATATCTAACAGGGCCGTGAGGAACTAAAACAGCAAAATCTAAAGCAGCTTTCTTTTTTTCTAAAGAAGCAATATATTCTGGAAAAGATTCCCATTCCCATTGAATTCCTTCCCACATAGCAGAACCAGGGATATCTTCAACACCTTCCATTAGATTTATTAACCAATCATGTTTATCTGGTTTGGCTGGAGCAAAACCCACGCCACAATTACCCATTACGACTGTTGTAACACCATTCCAACCTGAAGGTGTTAAATATGGATCCCATGTAACTTGTGCGTCATAATGTGTATGTATATCAACCCATCCAGGTGTTATTATTAAACCATCAGCTGAAATAGTCTCTTTAGCTTCATGAATTTCTGGACCAATATATTCGATTTTTCCATTTTTTACGGAGATATTTGCATCATAAGCTTTATTTCCGCTTCCATCATAAATTTTTCCATTTTTGATAACAAGATCCATCATAATTTTTTACCTAAAAAAATAACTATTTCTAACGTCATTGTACTAATTATTAATAAAAAAATAAATAGCTAAATGTATATACTTAGTTAAAAGTAAAAAGTGAAAAGTAAAAAAAAGATTGAATAAAACAGTTCTTAATAGTATAATATGTTTACTAAAATAAGTTTTATATGATTAAGAATCATTTAAAATACAGAAGTAAAAAAGAGACAATAAAATGATTTTTGACAATAAAATTACTAATAAGCTACAATGGGCATTATAAATAATCTTTATCTTTTCCCAATACCATTTTATCTGTTTTTATCAAAAAAAGTAAAAATAAAGAGTTTTATATCATTCATAATTTATAATTCGCAATTTATCATTAGTTATGAGGTTTAAAATGAATAAAAAAAGAATTTCAACAATAATGTTACTTAGTGTATCTCTTTTGTCCTCTGGTGTACAAAACAATACAATAAACTATGCAACTCCTTTTGGTATTAATTTTAAGGAGTTTTAGAGATGAAAAAAATAATTATAACTTTTATTGTTAGCTCTATTTCTCTTTTTTCTTGTGATAATTTTATTCTTAGCAGTAATAAAGAAAAACTTAATTTTTCTGGTAAAGATTGTAAAGCTTATAACTTAGGTTTTCCTCCTGTAGAAAGGTTTAATGATGGAGGAGGGGGGCATGGAATAAAACATTTATATGTAGAAAAATCGCCAATGATAAAATTTTCACCTTATTTAGGTAAAATTAAAATGTCTATTAATCAAGAGCTTTTACCTTTTTTAAAACCTTATAAACTAGAGTTAAAACCTGAAAATAAAATTGAAATTGATAATTTAGAAAAAAATGATATTACAGGATATTGTGCAATAAAAATAAATAATGAAGATCCTTTTTATTTTTCTGATGGTGATTTTAAAGTAATATTTAATAATTCTTGTGAGTATGATTATTTTAAATCTAAAGTAACTTTTATAAAAGATACAAAAATTTCTATAGATTCTTCTTTAGGTGCCGATACATTTGAAGATAAGATTAATATTAAAAATGAAAAAATAGAAATAGAAAAAATAGAAATAGAAAAAATAGAATATCTATTACATGAATATAATAGATATTATATAAAAGATATAAAAGAAATTGAGTTTTCATCTATAAATGCACTAAAAACATTTCTTTTATTTATCAAACTAACAACCCAAGAGCCTATTTTTTACAAAGATTTAGAAATTACAATAGATTATTATTGGATATCAAGGCCATTTGGTGATAACCCAAATGCCTTTTGATGACTATCAAAATTAAAAGAAGGATAAAAAAATGAAAAAATCAAAATTAAAGAAATCAATTGTATTACTAAGTATAACATTATTTGGATGTTTACCAGCAACAATGAATAATTTATCAACAGGTAAAAATATTTTTAATGATACAAAAGAAAACCCATATAATTTATGGCAAGAAGATTTGAAACGGAAACATCAAAATAAAATACCTTTTATTGATTCTGTAAATATAAAATTAAAATCACCCAAAGAAAATAAAACCTTTTCTGTATTATCAACTAAAACTACATTAGATTTAAATACAATTCCTGTTTCAAAAATAGTATATAAAAAGGAATTTATATTAAATAAAAAAGAATTAGATATAAAAGAAAATTTAATTATAAATGATACTTCAAAACGATATTTACTATATATAAAGAAAGAACCTGTTAAAAATGAGATTAAAAAAATAAATATCAATATAAATACTTTTGATTGGATAAAAAACGATGAATTTATAAGAAAGGTGGCTTAGGAAATGAAAAAAATAATTATAACAATATTGGTTGGTCTTTTTTCTTGTCAAATGCCTGTGGTTAATAAGGACAAGGATAAAAATACAACTACAACAAAAGTTGAGACTAAACCTGATTTTTCTGGAAAGGATTGTATTCCTTATGATTTAGGTGTTAATCTTCAAGAAAAATTTCTACATTATCCTTCTTATATTTATGATTATATTGAAAAAGCTAAAATAAAAAAAGAAAATCCATACTTAGGAAAAATAGAAATAATTATAAATCCAGGTGTTTTACCTTATGGTCCTGATGGTAAAGATATAATAGTAAATCAAGAAAATAAATTAAAAATAGAAGAATCAGAAAAATCATTTCAAGAAGGTATGAATGGAATAAAAATAAATGATAAAGATACTTTTTATTTTGATGAAGCATATTTTATAGCTCTTTTTAATAATAGTTGTGAATATGAGTTTTTTAAAACAAAAGTTGTTTTTCTATCTGATTCCTATAAAATGGAGGATAAAATTGAAAGAAAGAGCTTTTTTTCATCTAATATAGATATATCAAAAGAAAAAATCGAAATAGAAAAAATCGAACCACTATTACATGAATATAATAAATATTTTATTAATAATCTAACAAAAATAGAATTTTCCTCAACAAATTCTTTAAAAGTATTTCTTTTATTTATAAAATTAAGTCTTCAAGAACCAGTATTTTATAGAGATTTAGAAATATCTATCTATATAAATGTTACAAAACCATCAACAAATTAAAAAATTATTATTATTTTAAAATAAGGATAAAAAATGAAAAAAATAATTATAACAATATTAGTTGGTCTTTTTTCTTGTCAAACAACTGTGGTTAATAAGGATAAGGATAAAAATATGACTAATACAACTACAACAAAAATTGAGCCTAAAGATAATACTAAACCTGATTTAGATTGTAAACCTTATAATACCCTTGTTAATTCACAAGAGAGATTTTATCCTTATGGTGTTTCTATATATGATTATTTAGAGAAAATACTCATTAAAAAAGAAAAACCTTATTTGGAAAAAATAAAAATAGGTATTTATACGTCTATAAATTATTTAAAAGATAAAGAGTATTTAGAAATAAATAATGATAATAATCTAAAAATTAAAGAAATTGAAAGTTACTATGATAAATATGATCAAAATAGAAATGATCCTGGATATGGAAGTAATTATATATTAATTAATAAAAAAGATGTTTTTTATATTAATAAATTTTCTTTGGAATTAATATTTAATACTAATTGTGAGTACAATTTTTTAAAAACTAAAACAGTTTTCTCAGAAGAAATAATTAATGATAATGGTATTTTTAGTGGTTCTATCGATTTATCAAAAGAAAAAATAGAAATAGATAAAATAGAATCAATATTACATGAATATAATAAATATTTTATTCATGATATAAAAGAAATAGAGTTTTCTTCAACAAGTACTCTTAAAATATTTCTTTTATTTATAAGATTAAGTATTCAAGAACCCGTGTTTTATAAAGATTTAAAAATACCTATTCAAGAAAAAACTTGACAATTGAAACATAGACATTTAGGCAATCTCCTTTATAA
>JBBTGK010000168.1:0-8995 GCA_038060635.1 Cyanobacteriota bacterium
AAGAATCGCTTGTTCTTGAACTAGAATATTCTCTTTTAGGTCTGTCAGAAGAATCACTTCTTGATCTAGAATATTCTCTTTTAGGTCTGTCAGAAGAATCAGAATCTTCATCTCTGTCAAATTTAGGTTTTTTAGAACCTTTTTTCTCAGAAATTTCAAAGTTTACTCTTCTACCATTAACTTTATAACCACTCATTTTATCTATAATTAAAACAGCTGATTCGGTTGGTACATTAACAAATGAGAATATTTCAAACATATCTACATTACCAAATAATGTTTTATCAACACCTGTTTGTGATGATATTGCTTCTAATATGTCACTAGAAGTTAATTCATCTTTACTTCCTAAATTAAAAAATAATCTAGTTGTTTTACTATTAGAAGATGCTTCTTCAGAAGAATCAGAATAAGGTTCTTCACTTCTTACTCTTCTTTTTGGAGCTGCTTCACGTTTATCTTTATTATCAGAAATTTCAAATGTTGCTTCTTTTCCTTTAATTTTATTTCTATTCATGATACTAACTGCTTTTTCTGCAAATTCAGCAGGAACATCTACAAAAGAATAAGAATCAAATATATTAATTTCTCCAATTAATCTTCCTGCAATACCTGTTTCACCAGCAATTGCACCAAGAATATCTTTGGTTGCTACATTATCTTTTCTTCCAACGCTTATGAAAAGTCTTTGCATATCACCACTTATTTTAATATTAGGATCAACTCTTACTTTTTCTATATCATTTGTTTCTTCATATTTCTTTTCGCTTAATCCCATGTTCATTTTTAATAATGCAGATGAAATATCTATCGCAGAATAATTTTCTTTTTCTAATGCTTCTACAATTCTGGTATATTTTACTAATGAATTTTTATCAGTATCAATTACTTTTTTTACATTATCAAGATATTTTTCAATTCTTACTTTTTCAACTTCTTCAAAAGAAGGAACTTTTTTAAGAATCATTTTTATTTTTGCATATCTTTCAATATCTCTTAATTTATAGATTTCTTTACCTACAACAAAAGTGAAAGCTTTTCCTAATTTACCAGCTCTACCTGTTCTTCCAATACGGTGAACATAATATTCTTGGTCATAAGGAATATCATAATTAAAAACAGCTTCAATATCATTTACGTCAATTCCTCTTGCTGCAACATCAGTTGCAATAAGGAAACCAACTACACCATCTCTAAATCTTTTCATTACATGCTCTCTTTGAGCTTGTTTCATATCTCCATGTAAACTTTCTGCAAAATATCCTCTATCTTGTAATCTTGATGAAAGTTCATCTACACCATGTTTTGTATTACAAAAAACTAAACCACTTGTAATACCATTAATATCGATTAATCTTGTAAGTACTTCAAATTTTGCAGCACCTTTTATTTCATAATAAGATTGTTCAATATTAGCAACAGTGAGTTCTTTTGTAACTACTTTTATAAATTGAGGATTTTTTTGGTATCTTTTTGTTAAATCTAAAATAGATTTTGGCATAGTAGCAGAGAAAAAAACAGTTTGTCTTTCTTCTGGAATTGTTTCTAATATGGTTTCAATATCTTCTAAAAAACCCATATTAAGCATTTCATCAGCTTCATCTAAAATAAACATACCAACTGATTCGAGTTTTAACTTACCTCTTTGAAGATGATCTATTACTCTACCTGGTGTTCCTACAACAATACTAGGATTTTTTCTTAATGCCATATATTGTTTGTCATAAGATTGACCACCATATATTGTTGCGATATTAAGACCTTTTTTGTA
Organism: Cyanobacteriota bacterium; assembly: GCA_038060635.1. GTDB lineage: Bacteria > Cyanobacteriota > Sericytochromatia > UBA7694 > JACMQJ01 > JBBTGK01. The sequence continues at coordinate 1,772 of JBBTGK010000168.1, forward strand.
TTTACCAACTTTAAGAATTTCTTCTGTAACTTGTAAAGCTAATTCTCTTGTAGGACACAAAACTAAAACTTGTATTTCTTTTATAGAAGTATCTATCATGTTTATTGCAGGAATACCAAACGCCATTGTTTTTCCTGTACCAGTTTGTGCTTGTCCTGTAATATCATGTCCTGCAAAAAGTGCTGGGATTGCAGCAGATTGAATAGGTGTAGCTTCTTCAAAACCCATATCATCTATTGCTTGTTGAATTTCTTCGGGAAGATTTAACTCTTCAAAACTTAATTTTTCCATATTTTTACCTAAATAATTTAAAAAATATACGTCTAAATATATGTCTAAAAAATAGGTGTTCAAAAATGAGAATCGTCAATAATACCCTACAGAAAATTTGTGTTTTAACCGTATATTCTTTGAAAAAAAAATCTTTTTGACATAATATATATATATATTTTATTGCGTTAAAGAGTAGTTTTTCATAGTAAAAGTTACAAAATTTATATTATTTTAGCTTTTCTTTATATTTCATTTTTTATTAAATAATCTACAAAAGAAAAGCTTTTACTTTTGTTATTAATTCATTTTAAGCTTCTTGTTCAGTTTTTTTTCTATGAAGAATAGATGACCAAACAGATATTCCTATAAGAATTACACCACTTAAACCTGTAAAAACTTCTGGAATATGAAATTTTACACTTAATAACATTATTCCTGCAAGTACTCCTATTGCATAATGAGCTCCATGCTCTAAAAATACATATTCAGCCAAAGTTCCTTTTTCTACTAGAAAAAGAGTTAACGACCTTACAAACATTGCCCCAATTCCTAATCCACAAGCAATAATTATTATATCTGTTGTGATTGCAAATGCTCCTATTACACCATCAAAAGAGAATGAAGCATCTAATAATTCTAAATATAAGAAAGTTGCCAATCCACCTTTAGCTACAGTAGTAACAGCAGATGAGTTATTATCACTTTCTTCTTCAGAAGATTCCATTAATGATGAAACACCATCAACAGCTATAAAAGTCATTAATCCAGCCAAACCACTTATCATAATTGGTAATTTATGCTCTGGTGTTGCAATAGCCTGTGTTATAAGTAAACAAACTAATGATATTAAAATTTCAAAAGCTTCTAATTTACCTATTTTTATCAAAAATTTTTCTAACGGTTCTATCCAATGTACTTCTTTTTCTGGATCTAAGATATATTTTAAAAATACCATCATAAGAAACATTCCACCAAATGCAGCTATCATTTCATGAGAATCTGTTAAATGTTTTGCATATTCTTTAGGACTCGTAAAAGCCATATTAACTACATCTAAAGGATTTAACCAAGCAATAATTGAAACTATTGCAATAGGAAAAACAATTCTCATCCCAAAAACAGCAATAATCATACCCCATGTTAAAAATCTACGCTTCCATAAATCATCCATATTTTCTAGTGTTGACGCATTAACAACAGCATTATCAAATGATAAACTAACTTCTAAAACACCTAAAATTGAAGCAATGAGAACCGCATTTAATCCTGCATACAAAGAAGAACCACCACTATAGAATCCCCAAATTGCAGATATAATCAAGCAAATTATAGTAAAAACAAAAGAGCTTTTAAAATGTTTCATATATTATTTATTCTTTCTATTCAAACCTAAAAATAATTTCACATTTTTATTGTGAAAACAATTTAGGTATTATCACATGAATATAATAAAAATTTCTGTAATTTCTAAACATATTTAGAAAAAAAAACTATATAAAATTTATGTTAAAACAAGTTATTATAAAAAATCTATGGTGATATAATTATTATTTGGAGTTTATAGAATACTCAAAAACCTTTTTTATATGGGTGTAGTTGAGTTAATTAAGTTAAAAAATAAATGAAAAAATTTTATCGCCGAATAATATCAAGACAAGCTGGTATATATTGGCAAATATACTTTGGGTTTTTAATAATAGTAGGATCAGTAATACCTCAAGGTGATATCAAACAAATAGTTGATAGTCAAAAGTTACCAGATTTATTAAAATCATTAATAATTAATACTCAAGCGTATGATTTATATAAAAGCCCTTTTTTCCTTTTTTCTTTAGGTATTTTTTTTATAACTCTTAGCTTGGCAACAGTTGATATTATTTGGCCTAAATTTTTAATGTTATTAAAAAAAACAGTTACACCTTCAAAAAAAGCTCTTTCAAATTATCCTCTTTCTTTAGAAATAACAGGTGTTGATTTTGAACAAGCAAAAAGAACTGTTTCTAAAAAATTTAAACTTATTAATGAGTCTGAAGGTTTACTTCACTTTGAAAAACATAAATTTTCAAAATCTAGTGCAATAATCTCTCATATAAGTTTATTTTTAATTTTAGGTGGAATTTCAATTGGTCTTTTAACTAGTTTTAAATCATCTGCTCCACTTATACCAAATGAATCTATTTCAATTGCTCAAATAGTTCAAAAAGCAGAATCAAGAGGAAAGTTAGTAAATGATGACAAAGATAAATGGTCAATAAAAGTTAATTCATTTAAATTAGATTATCATCCTAATGGAATGATAAAACAATATTATAGTGATTTATCCGTAATAGACAATACAAACGATAAAGAGCTTTTAAGAAAAACAATATTTGTAAATGAACCTTTAGTTTATAATGATGTTTATTTTTATCAAGCTTCTTGGGGAATAAGTCATTTATCAGTAAAAATAAATGGAAAAGATGAAAATGTAAATTTACAACCATTAAAAGGCAATCAAGGAAATGTAAGTAATAAAATGAAATTAGGTACAAAAGATTATATCTTTTATCTTGATTCAAAAAATAATTCTTATATTTTTGATATGAATGCTCAACCTGTTGTTCAATTGGCAAAAGGAAATGAAGTTGAAGTAGAAAAACAAAAAATAGAGCTTAATGATATTGTTCTTTTTACAGGTTTACAAATTAAAAAAGATTTAGGTATTCCTTATGTTTATATTGGTTTTATTATTTTAATAATTGCTCTTATTGTAAATTTTTATGCTCATTCTCAATTATGGATTATTGAAAATGAAGGTAAATATTTTATTATAGGAAAGGCAGAAAGAGGTGAAGCTCTTTTAGTTAAAGAAATAAATAAAATAGCGGACATTATAGAAATAGAAAAAACAGATATTAATAAAGAAAATAATCAAGTAAAATCTGTAACTTAAAAATAATTCAATATTATTTTAAAAATGGTTATGTTAAAATTACTTTCTGTAATTGATAAATGTTTATAATAACGATTATAATTACTATTTGTTTAGATTTTTTGAATATTTTGTATTTCAAAATTCATTCTTACTTATTATTTTTGTAAGTTGATTATTAAATAAGTTTATATATTTATTATTTTTTTGGAGGTCCTTGTGGCTGTAGTAGCAGAAAAAGTTGCTATTAACCAAAAAGAAGAAGTTGTAGATAAAAAGCTAGTACGATTATGGTTTTATGTTTCTTTCTTTTGGTTAATCGTGTCAATGACTTTTGGTGGTCTGGTTTCGATAAAATTTAATTACCCAGATTTTTTGGGTTATGTTCCTTATTTTGCTATGCCAAGAATGAGAATAGCTCATTTGGGTGGTGTTGCTTTGGGCTGGTTTACAACAGCTGCAATAGGAATGGCTTATTATATGGTTCCTAAATTAACTGGTATAAAAATGAAATACCCAAATTTAGGATATTATCTATTATATGCTTGGGTTCCAATAACTTTAATTGGTCAATGGGCTTTATTGTCAGGATATAACCAAGGTGTAGAAGTTGGTGAATGGCCTATTTGGATTGATATTCCAGTAGTAGGAGTTTTTGCTCTTATAACAAATCAACTTTTTATGACAATTGCTGCAAGAAAAGAAAAACATATTTATGTTTCTTTATGGTATTTAACTGCTGGTTTTACATGGGCAAGTATAAACTATGTAGTTGGCAATCTTATTAACCCATATTTTTTTACAGGTGTTGACAATGCTGCTATTCAAGGTTTTTATTTACATTCAGTTGTAGGTCTTTGGATCACTCCTATGGGAACAGCAATGCTTTATTATTTCCTTCCAATTATTACCAAAAATCCTGTTTATAGTCATAAACTTTCTATGTTAGGTTTTTGGGGGTTAGCTTTATTTTATCCTTTAACAGGAGCTCATCATTATTTATTTAGTCCAATTGATACATGGGTTCAAACCATTGCTATTATGGCAAGTATGATGCTTATTCTTCCAGTATGGAGTGTTATTACTAACCAAATCGGAACAATGAAAGGCAAATGGCACATGCTAAGTTCTCACATTGAAGTAAAATTTATGGTTTTGGGAGCTGTTTTTTATGTTACAACTTGTTTTCAAGGTCCAACACAAGCATTAAGAAGTATGCAAGAGATAGTTCATTTTACTGATTGGGTTGTAGGACACGCTCATTTAGCTATTTATGGTGTTTTCACAATGTGGACTTGGTCCGGAATGTATTATGTTTGGCCAAAACTTACAGGAAGAGAATTATATAGTCAAAAATTAGCTGGTTGGCATTTTTGGTTATCTTTATTTGGTTTTGCAATAATGGCTCTTACTCTTTGGGGTGCTGGTCTTGTTCAAGGCGGAATGTTATCTCTTTCTGCTAATGTAGCTTTTATAGATACAGTAAGAGCAATATCACCTTTTTGGATGATAAGATCTTTTGGTGGATGGATGATGATTCTAGGTGCAGTTTTATTTGTTTATAATATGGTGATGACTGCAATAGTTGGTAAGCCTATTACAGATTCGGAGGCTATTGCATAATGATTAGTACAAGTTTTAAAGGTGCCATGTTAGGTGCAGGAGTTGGGTTATATTTCTTTGCTTTTGCTGTAGGATATGCTTATCCAGCTTTTTTCTCTAAACATGATGTGCCAAAAGTAAAAGATATTTATGGAAATATTGTTGAAGTTAGACCTTATACTCCTCAAGAAAAATTGGGTAGAGAAGTTTATATAAAAGAAGCTTGTTGGATATGTCATTCTCAATTTGTTAGACCAATTGGTGGCGATGAAAAAAGATATGGTCCAGTTTCTCAAGCAGGTGAATTTTCTTATGATAAACCTCATACTTTTGGAACAAGAAGAATTGGTCCAGATTTAGCTCGTGAAGGTGGAAAAAGAACCGATGGTTGGCAATATGGACATTTAGCTGATCCTCAAGCAATGACACAAGGTTCTATAATGCCAAAATATGTTTGGTATTTTGAAAAAAATGAAAAAGGTGAAGCTGATATTACAAAACCTACCGAAGAAGGTAAAGCTTTAGTAGCTTATTTACAAAGGTTAGGAACTAGTATTGGAGATTGGAGAAATCCTGAAGGTAATAACCCAAATGCAAAAACAGCAACTGTTACAGCTCCTAAGTTCACTGCTCAAATGGTAACAGAAGGAAAAACAGTTTATGATATGAATTGTGCTGGTTGTCATGGTGCTACAGGTGCAGGAGATGGTGCAGCAGCAGCAGCTCTAAATCCAAAACCAAGAAATTTTGTTAAGGCTGATTATAAATATCCAGTTAATGCAAAAGATGAAGATATTTTTAAAACCCTTGAAAAAGGTGTTGCTGGTTCTGCAATGCCAGGTTGGAAAGATTCTTTATCTGAGTCTCAAAGATGGTCTGTTATTTCTTATATAAGAACATTTAAAAAATAATAGTTAAAAAAAAGAACTCTTAATGGGTTCTTTTTTTTTGTATATAAAATCGGTTCATTAAAAAATAATTTAGTAGAGACGCATTGCAATGCGAAACTGCTATAGTCAATAGGTAAATAAATAAAGGATATTAAGTTTTATTCAAAATTCTAAAAAATTTCATCACAAACAGGCTAAATAGAAGGATAGCTTCGCACCCTTCTATTTAACCGTTTTGCACTAAAATTCCAGAATTTAATACATTTTTATTTTAATTAAATTAAGTTAAATTGCAATTTTTACCTTATTAATAGACTCTATTTTTACTAATATATTAAAAATACTTTTACATACATGTCTTTTTAAACACCTTAAAGATTCCCTTTTTGTTTTCCCTTCTTTTTGCTTTTTTTCATAATACTTTTTTGATTCTTCATCATATCTTACTTTTAAAAGTGTTATTGAATGAATTGCATAATTTAATTGTCTGTTTCCGCCTGGGTTTACTCTATAATTTATATTTTTACCTGATGAACATGATATAGGAGATACTCCTGCATAATTCGCAAAAGAGCTTTCACCTCTAAATAATTTTGGATTCCCTACTATTCCTATTATTTTTGACGCAAAATATACTCCTATTCCTTTTACTTCAAGTAATTTATCTGCTTTTAATCTTTTTAATATCTCTTCCATATTTTTTAAAAGTTCTTTCATCTCTGTTAAAACATCTATTAGTCTTTTTGATATTGATATTATTATTTTCCATGTTAAACCAATAACTCCTTCTACATCACACTCAGCCATCTCTATAAGTCTTTTTAACTCTTTTATTGAAGTCAATTTGCCAACCTTACCATAAGGTTCTGATGTCAATATATACGCATAAATTCTATTTATTATTTTTAATTTTTCATCTTTTAAATTATCATAATATTCTATTAGAATACTTAATTCTTTTGTTTCTGTCTCTAATAATACCGAGGGCAATTTATCGCCTTCTTGAATTAATGCTCTTGATACTGCTAACGCATCATTTGAATCATTTTTTTCTTTTAAAGTTGAGCGATTTCTATAATAACTTGTAAGACTTGCAGAGACTGAAAAAACATTCTCATTTTTACTAACTAGATATTGAGCTAATCCCCTTCCATAACTTTGAGGATTTTCTATTCCCCATTTTCTTTCTTCTGATTTTTCTGATACAAATTCAAGCATCTTTTGATACCCTTCTATATCAGCATTAAAAATACTACTAGACAATTTTTTTCCATTATCATCACACATTGTGATAACATGTTTTTTCTTATGTGGATCAACTCCGCAATAAATCATGTATAATTACCTCTTAACTTGGATTAAAAGCTGTCTTAGAGCAATACTTTGTTTAGATATTTTATCTATCTGCTATCTAGCTACTTTTGACGGCTTTTAATAAATATTTTGGAAGAACATTTCGCTTTTTGGTTTTACAACAGTCTCTACATGAGTTACTTCCTAATATTTATTTTATATTATTTATTATCTACTAAGTCTCTACAATGTTTA
>JBBTGK010000169.1:0-6035 GCA_038060635.1 Cyanobacteriota bacterium
TTACAATAATATTTCATTATTTTTCTACTATCTGTTTAAAGATATATTATACTAATAAAATATCTATTTTGGCAAGAAAATATTTATCAAAATATTAATTTCAAAGCTTATTTTTTAGTACATTAAAAAGATATGTACACCATTAATTCTACTTCTTTTATCTGTGAATATATAGTTAATTTAAGTAAAATAAAAGATTAAGGTTAATTTAAATCAAGCAAGTTTAATTAAAAGGTAAATATAATAACAATGTAGAGATCATGCTTTTAGAGGAATTAATTATGAGCGGAACTGATATAAGAAGTGTTGGATCGAGTGCAGATATTCTGGACTCTTTTATGATCAAAAAAAGACCTGCAACAGAACAAGCTCCTGTTGTAAAAGAACAAACTGATATTTCCCCTCAGGACAATGTTCAAGTTTCTGAAAAAAAGGCAGATCCAAAAACAAAAACTAATTTAGATTTAGTTGATAAAAAACCAGAAGATTTTCAAGTTTTAGCTCTTCCAAATGAAGCTGGTGATGGTGTGGGTAAATTTAAAGTTGATCCTACAGGAAAACCAGTTGCTGATTCTGAAGGTAATTTAATTCCTGATCAAAATGGTAAAAGATTATATATAAAAGCTGATGCAGAAGGAAAACCAATTCCTGGAGAAGATAATAACCTTCAATTTGTTGACTATGAAGCTAAAGTTAACCCTCAACAAAAAGATTCAGGTAATATTGCAACTATATCGGATCCTCAAACAAAAAAAGATATTCTATTCAAAGTAACTCCAAATGGAGATCCTGTTTTTGATGAAAAAGGTGAATTAATACAAGATCCTAATGGAAGCCCTCTTGCAGTTAAAGTTGATACAGATGGTAAATTTTTACTAGATGAATTTAATGATCCTATGTTTGTAAATACTAAAAAAATGTCAAAAGTTCCTGATAAACCTATAGATTTATCAGCTCCAGCAGAAACAACTCAAAAAGAAAATTCAAAAATGCTTACTTTAGAAGATGTTTCACCTATTGCTAGTTTAGAACATCCTGATCAAATAGGTACATTTAAAGTTGACGATGCAGGTCTTCCTATTTTTGGAGAAGATGGCAGACCAATTGAAGATCCAAATGGTCAACAAGTTTACGCTCAAATAGATAAAGAAGGAAATATGATGACAGATCCTACTGGAAAACCTGTTTTTGTAAGTCCTGATAATGTTGATGGTCTTTCTACTCAAAGGAAAGTAAATAAAGCAATTGATACTCATGCTGCAAAAAGAATTGCATTACCTTCTACTTGGAGATTACCATTAATAGGAGTACCTAAATTCGTTGCTGGAAAATTAATAACTGGTATGTCAATGAAAATACCTTTTACAGGTGGTAAAGTAATAGGTTTTGGTGTAAAAAATGCAGTTGCAACAGCAGTTCATGCAGAATTAGCTACATTGAAAGTTTCAAAAACTATTGGTTCTCAGATTGGAAAAGCTGTTTCTAGTGGTGTTGTTGAAAAACTTGCTGAAAAACCAGGACTTGTTAAATCATTGTTTGCCCAATTTGGTTCTAAAACTGCTGCTGCTACTGAAAAAGCGTTAGTAACAACTACTGAAAAAGTTACAGTAGATTTAGCTTCAAAAGGTCTTTCAAATGCAACAGTAAATACAACAGAAGGAATTGTTAAAGCTTTGACTAAAGAAGGTGCTTTAGGAAAAGGAATAGCTCCTGTAAAAACTATGTATGAAGCAGCTAAAGACGGTACAGTTGGTTTAATAAAAGGTATGTTTAAAAAGGGTACTGAAGAAGTAGTAGAAGCTGGTGTTAAAGCTGGAACTGAAACTATAGCAAAAACAGCCGCTAAAACAGGTGGAAAAACAGCTGCTAAAACTGGTGCAAAGGTTTCTACAAAAGTTGCCGTAGAAACAACAGAAAAAGCGGCTTTAAAATTTACTGAAGGTTATGCTAAAGCTACTATTGGAGCTGGTGAAGTTGTCCTCAAAGAAAGTGTAACAAAAGGTGTAGAAAAAGGTATTAAACTTGCTGTAAGTAGATCAAGTAAAGAAGTTGGCGAAAAATTAATAAGCGAGACAGCTCAAAAAACTATACAAAAAGCTGCTGAAAAAGCTGCTGTTGAAGCAACTGGAAAAGGAACAGCTAAAGCTGGGGTTACATTAGCGAAAGTTACACATCATATAGGAACAGGAATAAATGCCGCAATAACTGTTTATGATACTTATGATGCTTATAAGAAATTTAAAGATCCTAATGTTACAGGTATAAGTAAAGCATTAGCTACTACTACTGTAGTTCTTGACGGAGTATCTACTTACTACAGTGCAAAAGGTGTTGGCGGTTGGAAATCATGGGTTGCTACTGGAGGTTCTATGATAACAAGTATTGCTTCTGATTATACAAAATATAAAAAATAATAGTATTTTAGTTGGAGTTTTTTAAATATGTCTGGAGTTGGTGTTGCGGATAATACAGCCCTTTTTGATAGCTTTATGGTTAAGAAAGATAAACCTGTTCAAGCTAAAAAAGAACTTGAACCTCAAAAAAAAGAGGTTCCTGTAACTCCTGTAAAAGATAACGCTAAAATTGAAAGTTCTAAGGAAACAACTGCATCTAAAAATTTAGGCTTTGTTGAAAAGAACGAAAAATATGAAATCGGTGCTTTACCAGATCCTAATACTGGTGAAGTAGGTAAATTTAAAGTTGACGATAAAGGAAAACCAGTTTTAGATTCTAATGGTGATTTAACACTTGATCCAAATGGTAAAACGCTTTTTATTAAAATAAAAGAAAATGGAGAGCCTATACCAAATGAAAAAGGATTAATACAATTTGTAGATCCACCTAAAGAAGAAAATATCTCTCAAGACATAAAAGCACCTACAAGTAGCTTTCCTTTACAAACCAAGGAAAATAAAACTAATACTGATGATGAAATTATGGCTGTACCTCAAGGTGTTGATGGAACAGGAGAAGTTAGACTTGTTAAGGTTGATGATAAAGGAATTCCTCTTTTTGATAAAAATGGTGGATTAATTGATGATCCTAAAGGAAAACCAGCATACATAAAAGTTGATAAGGATATGAAACCAGAGCTAAATGAAAAAGGTGAACCTATCTATCTTAGCCCAGATGATGTCCCTGCTTTAAGAATGCAAAAGTCAATTGATGAATCTCATGCAAAAAACCGTCTTTTAGAAGGGGTTGCAGTTAAGATGGCTGTTACTGGCACTATGAAAAGTCTTTCAACTAAGCTTATTACAGGTTTTGCCGTTAAAGTTCCATTTACAGGTGGTAAGATAATTGGTGTAGGAACTGAATATGCTGTAGCAATTGCATCTAAGGCTGTTATTAAAGAATTAGCTGAAGCTTCAACAAAAACTATTGCAAAAGAAGTAACAAAAGAAATAACAAAAACTTTAGCTAAAGAAGCTGCTGTTGGAACAGTTAAAGCACTAGCAACAGGTGGACATATAGCCGCAGATGTAGGAAATGTAGTTTTAAAATCTAGCTTAAAATCAGCTGAAAAAATAGTTGCAGAAACAACTGTAAAAGCTGGAACTAAAGGGGTAATAAAAGCTGTAGAAAAAAATATGGTTAAAGCTGGTGAAAAAGCTTTAGCAAATGGATTAGCAAAATCAGCTGAAAAAGGTGTTGAAGTTGCAATAAAAGCTGCTGGAAAAGGAGCTACTGCAAAATTAACAACTGAAGGTGCTGTTGTTGTTACAAAAGTCGCAACAGAAGCTGCTGTAAAAGCTGGAACTAAAGGTGCTGCTAAGGGTGGAACAAAACTTGCATCATTAATACCAATAGCAGGTGCTGTAGCAGGTGCAGCTATAACGGCTTGGGATGCTAAAGATGCTTGGGATAAACATCATGATTCTAAAACAACCAAAACAAGTAGATATTTAGCTGATGCTACAGTTGCACTTGATGGTATATCAACAGCTTGTACTGCAACAGGTATTGGAGCTCCTATTGGTTGGATTGCAACAGGTGCTTCTGTTGTTACTAGTGTTTTATCCGATGTATGGAGATACAAAAATCCTTTTTAGGAAGATAGATTTATAAAATGCTCTGAAATTAAGTTTTCGGAGCATTTTTAGTTAATGCACAAATAATATAAAAAAGTATTTATTTTTTTTATATTAATTAAAACCTTTAATCTTAGCTTTGATCTTAATACAAATAAATTTACCAGTAATATGTGGATTTATTATAAGAAATTCTTAACGATTAATTTTAAAAAATCCTTTTTTAATTCATAATTCATAATTTATAATTGTTACTGTAACCTTGTTCAAAAAATAGAGAAATATTATATTTATTATGAAAATAGCAATAGTAGGATTAGCCTGTAACTTTCCAAAATCTAAAAACAAAGATATATTTTGGGATAATTTAAAAAATAAAATAAACTGCATATCTGATATACCAAAAGAGAGATGGGATATAAATACCTTTTATTCTGAAAATAATGAAGAAAAAGGAAAAATGAATACTAAAAGAGCCGGTTTTATAGATGATATTGAACTATTTGATGCAGATTTTTTTAATATAAGCTCTTTAGAAGCAGAAAATATGGATCCTCAACAAAAGATTTTATTAGAAACAACTTATTCAGCCTTACAAGATTCTGGAATGATTATTGAAAAAATAAAAGGTAAAAAAGGTGGTGTTTTTATTGGTATTTCTGCGTCAGATTATTCTTATATTTCAAGAGATCCTGAGCAAGTTGATATTTATTCTATTAGTGGTGTTTCTTTAAGTGTTGCCTCTAATCGCCTTTCATATTTTTTTGATTTAAAAGGACCTTCTTTATCAATAGATACAGCTTGTTCTTCTTCTTTAACTGCAATAGATTTAGCTTGTAAAAGTATAAAAAATAATGAATCTGATTTTGCTATATCAGGAGGAGTAAATATTATTTTGAATCCTATGATTACAATAGGTTTTTCTCAAGCTCAAGGAACATCTCCAGATGGTAATTGTAGTGCTTTTTCAGATAAAGCAAATGGTATGGTGAGAGCAGAAGGTTGCGGAATTGTAATTTTAAAAACTCTTGAAAAAGCAATTGAAGATAATGATAGGATTTATGCTGTAATTGAAGGAAGTGCAATAAATCAAGATGGAAAAACAAATGGTTTATTAGCTCCTAGCCCAGAAGGGCAAAAAAATGTTTTAGAACAAGCTTATAAAAATAGTGGAATTGATATTCTTAATTTAGATTTTATTGAATCTCATGGTACAGGAACTAATTTAGGTGACCCAATAGAAGCCCTTGCTTTGGGTGAAATTTTGGGTAAAAAAAGAGAAAAAAATAATCCTTTAAAAATAGGTGCAGTAAAAACTAATATTGGTCATCTTGAACCAGCAGCAGGAATTGCAGGATTAATAAAAACAGCTCTTTGTATTTATAATAAGGAATTAGTGCCAACTATTAATTATATAAATCCTAATCCTTATATTCCATTTAATGAACTTAATTTAAAAGTTCAAACAGAATGTGAAAAATTAGAAAAAGATAAAATTTTTGCAGGTGTTAGCTCTTTTGGTTTTGGAGGTACAAATGCTCATGTAGTTTTATCAAATGATTTTGACAATCCTTCTAACTCCCTTTTAAAAGCGATAAAAGGAGAGAGTGCTGAATGTGATGCAAATAATGAAATATTAATAATATCAGCTCAAACAGAAAAAGCGGTAGAAGATAGTTTAAAAAAATATTCTGATTTTTTAGAGAATAAAAAAGAAATAGATTTAAACGATTTTTGTTATAGCAATAATCTAAGAAAAGAATTACATAAATATAGATATTCAATTGGATTTAATTCTAAAGATGATTTATTAAAAAAATTAAGTTATTTTGATAAAGAAAAAATAGTTAGTAAACCTAGAAGAAAAAAGAAATTAGCTTTTGTTTTTTCTGGTATGGGATCTCAACAAAATTCAATGGGAAAAGAATTGTTAAATAACCCTATTTTTAGTAATTTTATAAAAGAATGTGATATTTTAATAAAAAAATACTATGATTGGTCATT
>JBBTGK010000170.1:0-16028 GCA_038060635.1 Cyanobacteriota bacterium
AACTACCTTTAAAACCACTATGACCAGTTATGAGAACTTTTTTATTTTTATAAAAGTTATTAAATATATTTTCCATTATCAATTATTAATTTTTTATTTTCAAATTTATCTTAATTTATTCATCTGTATTTTAAATAAAAGTCAATAACAATAAATAAATTATTTTTAATCTATTGTAACTAATTATAGTTTCATATAAATAAATTAAAATTATATCAGATTTTGTTATAAGTTTTTTTGTATATTACATAACCTTTAGAAAATTCTGATTAATATATATATATATTATTAGAATTTTACTATTTAATGATACAATTCATATGACATTTAAAAATTATATTTAATAAAAAACAACTAAAATATGAATTTTACAGCACATAATATTTTGTTAAATAACAAAAATCAAACAATTGATAATAAGGAATTATTGGAAAATACAGAGCAATGTAAAGCTTTTATAAGGACATTAAATAATACCTTTCCGAACAAAGAACTTAGAAATAATATTATAATTGCTGATTTAGGTTGTTTGGAAGGCGGATACTCGTTTGCTTTTGCTAAAGAAGGTTATAAAGTTTTAGGTTTTGATGCAAGAGAAGATAATATAAAAAAATGTAATTATGTTAAAAGTAATTATGATATTAGCCACGAACTAGTTAATTTTATAAAAGATGATATAAGAAATATAACTAATTATGGTAAATTTGATGTAATTTTTTGCTGTGGTCTTCTTTATCACTTAGATGAACCTGTAAGCTATTTAAAGTTATTAGGCCCTATAACAAAAAAGCTTTTAATTCTTCATACTCATTATTCAACTATAAATAATGAAAATTCGTTTTTTAATAAAATAAAAAGAAAAACAATAATAGGTAAAAATATTAAAATTGATTACGGTCTTTCTAAATTAGAGGTAAATGAAGGCAAAAGGGGACGATGGTATATAGAATTTACTTCGAATGATACTATAAAAAAAATTGAAAAAGAAAATCATAGATCTTATGGTAATGAAAAGTCATTTTGGCTTTATAAAGAAGATTTATTACAAACAATAATTGAATCTGGCTTTAATATAGTTTATGAACAGTATGATTTTTTAGATAAAATATCTGATAATGTTTATATAGATAATTATGATAGAAGTCTTATTGGAATAAAAATATAATTATTTCTGAATGAATATGAAATTGCCAAAAGTTTCAATAATAATACCAACTTATAATAGATCAAAAAAAATAAGTATTGCTATAGAAAGTTGTGTTTCTCAAATTTTTAGAGATATTGAGATTGTTATTATAAATGATGGTGGAGAAGATGTTTCAGAAATAATAAATTCATTTAAAGATGATAGAATAAAATATATAAATTTAGAAAAAAATGTTGGTCGAGCTGAGGCAAGAAACGTAGGTATAAAAAAGTCATTAGGCGAATGTATTTGCTATCTTGATGATGATGATAAAATATATCCGGAACATGTAGTAACATTATTTAATTTTATAGAAAATAAAAAAGTTGATATAGCTTATACAAATTCATATAGAGTATTAGAAACACAAATAGGAAAAAGCATTCATTATTATAAAAAAGCAAATTATAATAAGCTTCTTGTAAGAAATTTTATTCCTATTCTTTCATTTATGCATAAAAAAAGTTGTCTGGATATAGTTGGATATTATGATATAAATTTGAAATATTACGAAGATTGGGATTTAATAATAAGATTATCAGAAAAATTTAATTTTCATCATATAAATAAAGTAACATCAGAATTTTTCTTTAGAAATGATTTTTTTAATATTGAAAAAGAACTTATAATTATTAAAGATCTTTATTACATATATAAAAAGTATTATAAAAATGATTTTATTATTTCAATTAATAGAAGATTTTATATCGAAAATAGTTTTTCTAAAAACTCAATAGATAGATTTTTTTTAAATGAATTTAATATAGGTTTAGATTTTATAAAACTTCATAACTTTAATGAATCCAAATTAATTTTCAATAATTTGATGAATTATTTTCCTGAAATACAAATGTATAAATATTACTATTTTATCTCAATATTAGAAATAGAAATTAAATTTGATATTTTAATTGAATTAAAAGAATTACATAATATTATCCTAGATAAACTTAATAATATTAATAAAAAAGAGAAAAATAAGTTTTTATTATTTATTTTTTATAATAAAATTTATTTTAATTATATAGATAAAAATAGTTTTTACTATTTATTTATTTATTTATTCTCTTTTTCTTTTGAATTCTACAAATTTCTAATTTTTTATGTTATAAAATCTATTTTTACAATAAAAAAACAAATTAGAAAATTAAAATGAGTATTAATTTCTCTATAACATTTATAATAACAGGTGAATTTAATAATTTTCATAGAAAACCTATGATTATTTCTATTGCAAAAGCTATATATCCTAATATTGTAATAATAATAGATAGACCTTACGATTTTATACCCAATTTTTTTAGAAAAAGATATAAATTATTTAAAGAAAAAATAGAAAAAAAAGATAATGTTTTTATACTAAATTCAAAAATAATTATACATGATCAAATAACATTAAGATTTTGTAAAAATTTAAAAAAAATTAGTTTTTTTATAATAAAAAAAGATTTTAATAATTTATATAGTAAATTAGAAATAAAAAATAATATTCTTTGGATAATGCATCCAGATCTGATAGATTATTCTGAATATATAAATCATAATAGTATTTTATATGATTGTTATGATGAATTTATTGTAAATACAGCTGTTAAAAATATTGAAAAAAGAGAAAAAGAACTTGTAGAAAAATCAAATATAATAATAACTTCATCTAAATATTTAAAAGAAAAAAAAGAAATTTTATATAATTTTAAAAATATATTTTTTTCTTCAACCGCAATAAATAAAGAAAATTTTTGTTTTGAATATAATAAAAATCTTTTAGATATTAAGAAAACCAATGAAATTTTTAAAAATAAAAAAATAATAGGATTTGCAGGCAGTATTAGAAATGATATTGATCTTGAGATTGTTGAATATATTGCAAAAGAAAAAAATGATTGTTCTATAGTTTTTTTAGGAAAAATATTTGATAAAAAAATATTTGAGCGACTTAAATTATTTGATAATATTATTTTTTTAGGTGAAAAAAATTTTGAGGATTTTATTAAATATATAGATTTATTCGATGTTTCTATAATGCCTCATATATTAAATGATTTTATATTAAGTTCTAGTCCATACAAGTTTTATCAGTATTTAGCTAAATCTTGTTTTATTGTTTCATCAAAAATTCCTGAAATAGTTGATTTTGAAAAGACAGAACTTGGACAAAAATTTGTTAGAACAGCAAAAGATAAATTTGAATTTTTATCTTTAATAAATTATTTTATTAATAAGCCAAAAGAAAAAATATCAGAAGAAGAGTTATATTCTATTTCTTGGGATAATCGATTTGAAAAACTAAAAGAAAAAATGATTGAATTAAAAATAATAGATTAACTTTATATTAACAAAATACAGTAATTATAATTATTTATGTTTAAATTAATACAGAAAAAGATTTGATCACTTTTTCGGTGTGTGTGCAATCACAGCAAATTTTAGAGGTTTTATATTATTATTCTAATTGTAATTGATATAGAAAAATAAAAACCTAGATTAAGTTTTTTTTAATTAGAATAATTTTATATCGTTGTTTTTGTTAATTTATTTTTGTTTGATCTTAAAAAGAATATTATGATTGATGGTTATATTTATATTATCAATGGGTTGGCAGTTTTTTTTACAGGTTGCCTTCTTGGCAGTTTTTTAAATGTAGTAATTTATAGAATGCCTGAAGAAAAATCTATTGCTTATCCGTCTTCAAGATGCCCTAAATGTAATAATAATATTTCTTGGTATGACAATGTTCCTATTTTTAGTTGGCTTTTACTAGGTGCTAAGTGTAGGTATTGTAAAGATAAAATTAGTGTAAGATATCCATTTGTTGAATTTTTAACAGGGTGTCTATTCTTTTTATGTTTTTATACATTTGGGATTGATTGGAAATGGATTTTTATTTCATATTTTATTTGTCTAATGGTTGTTATTACATTGATAGATATAGATAATATGATTGTGCTACCAGCTATTATTTATCCAAGTATTTTTGTTGGAGTTTTGTATAATTTTATAAAAGGTGATATAATACAATCTTTATTAGCATCTTTTTTAGGTTTTATAATTTTTTATATTATAGAAAAGATTAGCTTGTTAGTTTTAAAAAAAGAAGGAATGGGAAGAGGCGACGCATTAATTGCTTGTTTACTAGGATCTTGGTTAGGAGTAAATAGTATGATAAATAGCGTTATGATGAGTTTTTTTATAGGCTCGTTTATAGGTTTTATCTTGCTAGTAAAGAATAACTTTAAGAGTAAGCAATTTCCTTTTGGGCCATCCCTTGCACTCTCATCACTTATAACATTGTTTAGTAATGAGAATTATGTTTTTGATTGGTACATTGGTAATTTTATGTAATTTTGCTGTAGAATATATAAACTATGAATATAAATGATTTGATAAATAAAATAAGAGGAAAAAAATCCGAACCTGTTTTGGGTGTGGATATTACCAATGAGTCTATAATAATAACTCAACTAAAAAAAACTAAAACTGGTATTGAATTAGAAACTCTTATAACATGTAATACACCTCAAAACTCAATAAGAGACGGGGAAATAATAGATACTGGAAGTGTAGCTCAAGCTATTCAAGAACTTCTTGAAACAAATCAAATAACAACCAAAAAAGCAATTACAACAGTTTCTGGTCAAGCTGTAATAATTAGAACAGTTCAGTTTCCTGCAATGAATGTAAAAGAACTAAAGGAAGTTGTTTTGCATGAAGCTGAAAGATATATTCCTTTTCCTATTGAAGAAGTTAATATAGATTTCCAAATTCTTGAAGAGATTGAAGACGAAGGAATAAATAAAATTGAAGTTTTACTTGTTGCAGCTCAAAAACAATTTGTAAACTCTTATGTTGAAACTTTTATGATATCAGGTCTTACATTAATAGGCGTTGATGTTGCTTCTTTTGCAGTTTCAAGAGCATTAACATCTGAAACTTCTGGAATAATTGGCTCTGATGCACCAACAGTTCTTATATTGATAAGAGGTGAAACAACAGATATAAATGTTTTTAATAATGGGATTCCTAAATTTTCTAGAAGTATTCCTATAGGAACGACATCTTTTATTGAAACAATTGCAAGCAATTTGAATGTTAGTTTAGAAGAAGCAATAAGTCTTTTTGATAAAGTTATTGTTCCTATTGCAGGGCAAAATGTTAGCGATGAACCAATGGTTGAAATGGCAAGTAATGAAATAAGAACAAATTTAAGAGAACTTACTACAGAAATACAAAGATCTTTGGAATATTATCAATCGCAAGGTACGGAACAAATTCAACGTTTAATAATAAGCGGAAGAGGTGCTAAAATGAAAAACTTAGATAAGCATTTATCAATGAATTTAGGACTTGATGTAGAGGTTGGTAATCCTATTAATGATATTCAATTTGATCTTGTTAAATATCCTACTGAATATCTTATTGAAAATGCACCTGTTTTTGTAGCCTCTATTGGTCTTGCAAAAAGAGGGTTAGAAGGGTTTTAATATGTCTGAAATTAATCTAGAAAAAGAAGAAGAAAATACAATAAATACTTCTAGTAAGCCTGTAAGTAAAGGTGTTGTTATAAACATTAACTTACTTGGTTACCAAGCTAGAGAGGAATTGGAAAAAAGTTCGGCTGGATTTAAAATTGGTAAGTCTGTAATAATTACATTGGCATTATTAGGGATAGCTATTTTATCTAACGTAGTAAGTTATATCGTTATGTCAAATTTTAGGGATTTAGAAGCTGCTGAAAAAATAAAACTTACTGCAAGAAAAACAGAATTAGATTCTAAAACTAAAGAATTAGCTAATATTACAGCAGAAAGAGATGTAACTAAAAGAAAAAAAGATGTTCTTCTATGGGCATCTGGTAATTCCATGAAATGGTCTGCACTTTTAGAAGAAATAAGAGGTAGAATTCCTTCAAATCTTTGGGTTGATAAAATAGATATTACTGATGCTCTTCAGGTTTCAATTACAGGTCAAACTTTTGATCATAAAACGGTTGCTATATTTTTAGCTAGTATTCAGAATTCCCCTATGTTTTCTTCAGTTGTACTCGATTTTACAAAGAAATCATCTACTATTAAAGTAAATGATCTTAATAATCCTGTACAATCTTTGTCTGATGATAAAGATGAGACAAGTATTAAAAAAATACCTGCTACAAATGAAGATAGAATAGCTAAATCTGAGGCAAAGTTTAGTATTAGAGCTACTGTTGTAGTTCCTTTGAGTAAATAAAGTATAAAAATAGGTAAAACATGGCTGATACAAAAATTTTTGGAGTAACAGTAAATACAGATTCTTTAAAAAAAATACCAGAATCGTATAAGATTATAGGTGGGATTGTTTTTTCACTTGTTGTATTGTTAGGCGGAGCATATTATTTAGTTTATCCTATTTATGAAGAATACTCTGTTTTATATGGAGAAAATCAAAAACTTTCTGAAGAAAATAAAGCAGCTGAAACTAAATTGGGTTATGTTCCACCTAATAAATATAAGGCTATAGATGTAATAATAGAAGAAAAAAAATTATTAGATTCAGAGATATTGAAAATAAAAGAAAGAATTCCTTCAAAAGAGAATTTAGCTAGTTTAATCTATGATCTTGAAAGAATAGTTGAGAGTAATAATAAATCAGACCTTTATGATATAGTTCCAAGTGCTTTATCTAAAGTTGTTCTTCCTGCTGAACTATCAACACCTATTGCAGCCCCACCTGGTGGAACTGCACCAAGTTCTGATTTAAATTTAAGTCAAATAAATTTATCTTTAAACATAGATTCTAATTATCCTAATTTAATATCATTACTAAAAGATTTTGAAAGATATCAAAGAGCTATTGCTTCTACAAATTTATCTCTTTCACCTGTTGATAAAGATAAAAAATTTAATGTTTTAAAAACAACACTTAATTTAAGAGCTTATGTTTTACCAGAAGGAGGCAAATAGTGAATAAGCATTTAATTATACTTCCTATATTACTTACATCTGCTATATCGCTTCATGCTTTATCTTTTTATTTAGAGGAGCCTGAACAAATAGCACAAAACCCTACACCAACAATTAGTTCTAGTTCTCAACCATCTGGAGAAGCATCTAAAGAACCGATAAATACTTCTTCTAATAATCCTAATCCGTCAGGCTCACCTGCTTTGGTTGCATCTAATGGCTCTAGTAAACCGATAGATCCTAATAAAACACCAGAACCAGCTAAGTCTGGTGAAGTAAAACAAGGTAGTAATAGTCAACCTTCACCTAAACCAGTGGAAAGTAAAAAACCTGTTCCTGTTGCATCAGCATCAGTTATTCCTGTTGCAACACCAACTCCAAAAGTGGATAAAATAGAAATTGCAACTAATTATATTAAACCTAAAAATACAAATGATATAGTAAAAGAAGCTAGAATGTTAGGAGGAAGACTTGATCCTTTTTTATCATTAAGACCTCCTGAAATTAGAGAGATCCCTCCTATACCAGTTATAGAAGAAGATCTTAAAAATGTTTCTACTTCAAAATCAAGTAAAACTGGTATTAGCAAAGCACCTAATCTACCAGTTAAAAGAACACCTCCTCCAGGAGAGACATCTCAACAAAGATCTAATAGATTAGCTCAAGAAAAAAGAGAAGCTGATGCAATAAAAAAGGCTAATGCTAAAAAGATTTCTGATGAGAAGGTTACTGCTGCTGCCGAGGCAAAACTTGAAAAAGAAAAAGCAATGAATGATATTAAAATAGAAATAAAAAATACTATTAGTAAAAATCTAATTCTTAATGGAATAATCAGTGGTCAAAAGCCTTTTGCTATAATATCAGTAAAAACAAAAGATGGTAATGAAAGTAAAGTTGTTGCTAAAAATGAAGAATTAATGGAGATTGGTGGAGATAAAATAAGAGTTATAGCAATAAATACCATAAATAATACAGTAACTGTTAGTAATGATAATATTGCTAAAATTCCTAATGGAAAAACAACATTTGTGTTATCAATAAAAGATGAAAGTTAATAAGATGGAATTAAAAAAAATGATGAGGAACTCTAATATGTTAAAAAGAACTTTTTTACTTGCTTTATGCTTAGCTTTTTGCCAAGTGCCTGTAAACACAGCTTTTGCTGCTGGCGGAAAAGTGCAACCAACAACCAGTGCAAAGTCTGGAATTGCCCCTCTTGTTAAATTTGATAAAGATCCAGAAGTAAATATAAACCTTAGTAATGCGGCTGTATCAGATGTATTAAAATCTCTTACAGAACAAGTTGGTATGAATTTAGTTATAACAAATAAATTAGGCGATGAAAATATTCCTAGAATCGAATTTAATAAAATGAAACTAAGTGAAGCTTTTACTATTTTATTAAAAATAAAAAATCTCTCTGTAAAAAAAATAAATAATACTCTTTTTATTGGTGATTCTAAGGCAATGAATGATATAGGTTTTTCCGATTCTGTAATAAAATCTTATAAAATAACTAATATGAAAACATCGGAAGCTGCTGGACAAATAGCTAGTTTTTATATTGCACCTAATATGCCACCTAAAATGATAACAAGTGATCCAACTAATACACTTACTATTGTATCAAAACCTCTTGATATTGAATATTTTGATATGGTTGTAAAATCTGTTGATATTCCTATACCACAAGTAATGATAGAAATAAAATTAATTGAAATAACAGAAAGTGCTAGTAGAAATTTAAATTTTTCTTATGGTTTTGGACAAAAACAACTAAGTGCTGGTTTTAATAATGCAACAACATCTGTAGGTGGTAATGCAGCAGGAAATGTAAAGTCATCTTCAACATCTTTAACTTTTGATGCGTTAAGAGACCTTACAGCAAATTTTAATGCTCAAATAGATGCTTTACTTAATAAAAGTCAAGCTAAAATACTTACAAATCCTAGAATAGCTACTCAAAATGGTAAAGAAGCTACGTTTAATGCAGGTGATCAATCTCCTGTTATAAAAACAGAAAGAACCGCTGTTGGAAGTACACAATCAGTTGAATTTTTACCACTTGGTGATAAAATAACTGTAACCCCAACATTAGTAGATCCAGAATCTGGATTTGTTACATTAGATATAAGCCCAAGTATAAGTAATAAAGGTAGAGAATTAATTATTAACGGTAATCCTGTTCCAGAAAAATCAACTAGAGAACTTAAGACAACAATGAAAACTAGAAGTGGTGAAGCCGTTATTTTAGCTGGTTTAAAAAGAAAAGGTAGTACTACAGGCTCTTCTAAAATACCTATCTTAGGTGATATTCCATTTTTAGGAGCTTTGTTTGGTTCAAATAACTGGAATGATAATGAAGTTGAACTTATAATTATGGTTACCCCTTATATCTTAGATGAAGGTGGTAAGGGCGGTAATACAGCCTCTTCATCTTTAATTTCAGGAAAATAAAAATGAAAAAAGTTGCATTATCTCTTTTATTTGGATTATTTCTATCTTTTCCAAGTTTTTCAAATCCTATTGATGATGCAGAACAATTATATAAATCAGGTGAATATAACAGGGCTATAGAAATAATTGAAAAAATTTTAAAAACAGATTCTCAAAATCCTGATTTGTATTTATTACTTTCTAAATCTTATGAAGGTAATTTTGATGTAGATAAATCTATACAAAATTTTAAACTATATCAAAAATATAAAGATTTAAAAAGTATAAATAATAAGAAAAAAGAAGAAGAAATAAAACCTTCCATATCTCCAGAAATAGAGAAAGAAACTTTAAAAGAAGAAAAAGATGAATTTGAACTTGTATCAGTAAATAATGAATATATTTTTTCTGTTATTGATAAAAGAGTTTTATCTAAAGAAGAAGGAAATAAAAAGTTTTTTGATGCAAAAAAAATAAAAGAAATAATTCAAAAAATACCATTAGATACTGATGAATTAGCTCTTCTAAGAAAAAAATTAGATTTTAAGTCTAAGTTTGCGTTGAATACACAAGAAGATGCTATTTCTCTCGAAAAAATCAAACTATCTTTAAATCAACTGGATCTTGATATTAAAAAATATGAAATATCTCAAGAAACTGATGATAAAAAAATTAAAGTAAAAAAAGAAGAGGCTAAAAATATAATTTCGTCTTATAACAAAACCTTAGCCTTATTTGATGAGTTAGTTAATACACCTGTTTTCCCTAATACAGATCAAACTTCTTATGATTATTTTAGATATTCTGAATCTATTGCAGAAAGACACCTAGTTGGAATGGAAGCTTTTAGAAAAAGTATTGTTGATGGAATAATAAATATTAATAATGAATTGGATGGATTAAAATTAGATATTGTTAATAATGAAAAGAAAATTTCTGAACTAAAAAGTTTGGTATCGGATGAAATGATAAAATCTAAAGATAATTCTCTTACTGAATCTGATAAAATAAATGTTTCTAAATATAATGAACTTGTAAAAAAAATAGATGATAATAAACTGAGAATAATTGATATAATTTGGGAGCAAGATATTCTTTACACTGCTAATGAAAAAATAAAAAAGACTATATCTCAAATAAAACCAGATTATGTTTTTACTGATGATAAACTACCAAATCAAACAAAATTAGAACAAATGAAAAAAGATAATTCTGAAAATAAGAATACAAGTGGTAATAAATAATTCATCGTCAGAAAATGATTTTAGTAATAATAAATTAAAACTAGTTTTTTCTGAAGATTGTAAAAAAAAAGTTAGTTATATATCTGATATATTTTTTAGTTTGAAAGATATCGATAAAAATAAAATACTAATAATTACTAGAAATAAGACCTTAGAAAATAGCATAAGAAATAGTATTCTGAGTAAAATTGATATAAAAACAGAAGAAATAAATATATTTAGATTTAGATCTTTTATATCTAAATTAATATCTGAAAACTGGTTCTTTTTATATAAAAAACCACCTAATTTTTTAGGATTTTATGAAACTTTTCTTTATCTAAAAGAATTTGTTAATATGAATAAAGAGAATTTTGAAGGTGAAATTTTAGACAAAAAATTTATCACAAAGCTTTTTGAAAGACATCAAAGATTAGCTGATAATAATATTAATTTAATAAATGATGATAAAACAAAAAAATATGACATTTTTTTGGATAAATTTTCAAATTATTTAATAGAAAGAGACAGTACTTTACTTGATTACTCAGGTCAATTGAAAGCAATAAATAAACTTTTATCAAATAATGATTTTATAAAAAAAATGAATAATGAATATAAGTATTGGATTATTGATGGAATAGAAGATAGTGTTTTATCGGAACAAAAATTTTATGAACACTTTTGGAATAATAATAATTTTTTATATTTTTCAAATCCTTATGGTGGATTAAGGGAATTTTTGGGAGCTAATCCATATTATATTGAAGAATTAAAAAAGAAAGTTAATGAAGTAGAAGAATTAGAAATTGAAAAAAATTTGTTTTATGATGTAGGACAAACTCTTTATGAAATAATTAATTCTGAAGAACATCGTATAATCGATACTAATAATTTAGATAGAAAATATTTAGAACTTTATGATTCAAAATCATATTTAGAAATGTTAGATAGTATTGATGATATTATAAAAAAAATAACTATAGAATCACCAAATTCAGAAATATGTATAATTACAAATAGTATTGATGATTTATTGGAATCAGAAATAGAATATATTGCAAATAATAAAAAATATCTTTTTGAATCTGTTAGAGGTGTGGAAGTAATTGCTAAGAATCAAATAATAAAATCAATCACAACAATTTTAAGAATAATCTTTAATGATGAAATTAGCCAAATTGAAAACTTTCCTCTTTTAAAACCTTTCGATTTTTCACAATTAATTTTTACAACACAGAATAAATCTAATTTTGAATTAGCTAAATTAAGAAAAAACTTTAAAAATGATTATCAAAAATGGTTTGAATTTATTAATAATGAATATAAAAATTTGAATACGATAATATCTTATGGAATTGAAAATAAAGGTCTTTTAAATAAAACCTCAGATTATCTTGATTTAATTATGTATATTTGGAAAAAGCTTTTTTGGCAAAACACAGATATAATTTCTGAGAATATAAAAGATATAAATAATTTACTTAAATCTTGCAAAAGCTATGTAGAAACAGCTAAGTTCTTCTTTAAAGAACAACCTTTTATTTATTTTATAAATGATATAATTAAAGGGGATTTTTCTAATTCTCCTGATGTATTTCTAGAACCTAAAAAAAATAATATAAAACTTATAACTCTTCAAAAATTATCGGAATCATCTTATAAATCTGATTATCAGATATGGTTTAATTCAACTTCAGAAAAATGGTTAAAAAAAGAAACTCATCCTATTTATAACCCTTATTTGTTTTCTTTACAATCAAAAGGTTTATTATCTACATTTAATAATGAAGAAATAATCTGCACAAAAGAATTTTCTAAAAAAATAAAAGTAGCATTTAATCTTTGTAATAAAAAAATATTTATAACCTCATCAGATTACGATATTATGGGAGAAAAAAATAATTATGAATTACTTAAAGACTTTTTTTCTAGCTAATTTTTTTTATAAAACAAAAAATACTTAATTAGGTTAAATTATTATATTATTCAAATATATCTATTGATTTATAACTTTAAAAAGAATATACTTAATCTGATTTATTTATAAACTAAAACTAAAATTGAAAAAAATATTACTTATATTATTAATATCTTTTATGCAAAGCAATTTATCACAAGCTGATGAAGAAATAATAAATTTAAATAATAAAAATTTTTTTACAAAGAAATACATTCAAAAAAAAATTAACTCTCTAATAAAATCATCTAATTGTAATGATGCGTTATCTTTATATGAAAATAATAAAGTAAAAGATATTGATTTAAAAATAAATATTTCATTTTGTTTTTATAAAAAAGGAGATTTAAATAAATCTAAACTTGAGCTAAAAAAGGCTTATTTATCAACTCAAGATTTTAAACTAAGAAAAATAATATTAGAATATATGCAAAAAATAGAGAGTTCAAAAATAGAAGATATAAAACCAATAAATATTTCTAATAAAAATGCTTCATTTATTTCTTTAGATTCTATAAATAATAGTTATTTATGTAGTGAAAAAACTTCTGTTAGAACTTCAGGTATCTTAAAGAGATGGAATAAAAATGAAATACCTTTAAAAGTATATATTGGAAATTTTTCTTCTGATATTCCATTATACCAAGCTCCATTTAATGAAGAACAATATAGAGATTTTATTAGAGAGGCATTTAAAAAATGGGTTGATAAATTTCCAGAAAAACTAGCTTTTAATATGGTTGCGTCTAAAGAAGATGCTAATATTTTAGTTAACTTAAAAATACAATTCAGCAATTTTAATTTTTGGGGATTAACTTCTCAGCCAAAATATTTTGATAATATAAACAAAAAGTTATCTTTTATAAATATACCAATAAGAACTCATGGAATAATAAGTGCATCAAGCAATTTTAGACCTACATATTTTAATAAAAATGAATTTATATCTTTAGCTCTACATGAAATAGGGCATTCTTTAGGACTTCCAGATAATAATAATAACAATAGTCTAATGAATAAGAGTATTCATTTTTTATCTATATTTGATACTAAAAGAGAAATAGATAAAATAGATATTGATAATTTCAATATTTTATATAATTTAAATGAAGAAAATTTATATAGATGTGCTACTTCTTTTTTTCAAGAAAATTATAGTGATGATAAACTATATGATATGAGAAATGATAAAAATACTTATTTATGTTTTACTCAAGGGAATCCTGAATTATATTCTGATGGAAAGAGTTATATAAAAAATTATATGAGATGGGAGCATAGTGATTTCCCTCTTAAAGTTTTTATTCCTATACCTGATAAAAAGATAGTAAATGTTAATAATCCTGAGCATTATGTCAATTTAGTAAAAAATTCAATTGAAAAATGGCAACGATCTGTTCCAGAATTACTTTCTTTTGTTTTTGTAGATAATGACAAAAGTGCAAATATCGTAATAGATTGGTCTGATTATTTTAAACATAATGATTATTGGGGGGCAACATATTCTTATCCAGATTCTAAAATAAAAAATAAAAAAGGAAAAGCTATTATAAAACTAGCTGTAAAATCACAAGCTAATTGGATGTCAAATAAACCAATAATTTTTGATGATGAAACTTTTAGCAATATATCGCTACATGAAATGTCTCATGCTATTGGGTTAGATCATGGTAATGAAATGGAAGGTGCTACTGGATTAGGAGCTATAATAGATAAAAGAGATATTGATTCTATAAAAAAACTTTATTCAATACCTATAGATTATTCATTGATATGTCCTTTATAATATAAATATTCTAGTTCTATTTATAAAATTAAACATGTCAATAAAATATTTGTTAATATGTAACTATGTTTATTATTTATTTTGATTATCATTGCATTTGATGCAATAGAAAATAAGCATAGTAGTAGATTTTTTTGAGAGCAAAATGCCATACTGTCGAGGAAAAATGAAAGTTTTAATAATAAGTTCTTGTTCAGGTGAAAAAAAATTTTCTATTGCTAATTCTGCTTTGGCAAAAGATTTAGATGATTTTGAACTAAGAATGAAAAAAGAAGAAGAACTTAGTAAATATAAAATAAAAGCAAGAGAAATGTTTATAAGTTCCCAAAATAAATTTATAGAAGAAGGATTAAAAATTTTAGAACAAAATGAATATATAGTAGAATATTCGTTTATATCTTCAGGATATGGATATATAACATCTGAAGATTATGTTATTCCGTACGATGTCAATCTTTCTGTCATGTCTGCTTATGATAATGAAAAAAGGGGTGATTTTTTTAAAATAAATGAAGAACTTTGTTTTTCTGCAAAAAATTATGATTTAATCTTCTTTTTATTAAGTCATGAATATTTAAGAACATTAAATTTGCCACTTAAAAACGTTAGTGAAAAGACTAAACAAATCTTTTTTCTTACAAAATCAGATTCTAAAGTAATAAATGACTTTAAAAATATAATCAGAATGGACTTAGGTAATGAAGAAATAACCCTATTAGGTGTAAAAGCATCTGAATTAAAAGGATATATATTTAAACTTATTGCAAATGAATCAAAGGAATATAATGTTTTTGAAGAAATATATAAAAATCCTAAACATATAGATACTATAATACTAAAAAACAAAAAAAATATTGAAAAAGAAATAGTTCAAATGAATTTATTTGATAATATCTAATTATTTTTAACTAATGCTTTTCCATTATGATTTAAAAAAATATTTTGAAAAAGATCAATATTAATACTTTGTGTCATATCTGCATTAATTTTTCTGTCAGGACCTTTATTTTCGCCTGATATTAATAGTCCAAAAACTTCATCGCCTCTTTTTATTGGGTTTGAAAATATAATATAAGTTTCTTGTATATCATTTATTACAATTTTATTTCTTTTATAAAATTCACCATCAATTTCTTCATTCCACTCAAGATCAACTAAAATAGCCTTTTCACCTTTTAAAATAGCTCTTAAAATATCATCAAAATCAGATGTAATTTTTTCTTTTATTCCTGTAAGATTTTCATAAGAATTTGCAATTTCTTCAATATTTTCTGTTTTATACATTTTATTCCCCTATTATTACTTTAGAACCCGCAGATGTTTTTTTATCATCATAACCATCATCATCTTTGTTTTTAACTGCTTTTACATGTTGTTTAAATTCATCTACAGACATTGAAAATCTTTTACCCCAAGAATTCATTATTACTTGAGCAGGATTTGTTGTTTTGTCTATTCCAACGGCAAGCACAGCATGTCCTTTAATAGAAACACCAAC
>JBBTGK010000171.1:0-7138 GCA_038060635.1 Cyanobacteriota bacterium
ATTAGCTATATCAATTAATTTTCCAACTTCCCAACCTTCAGGAATTTCTCTTTTAACTCTTCAATCCAAACCATTTATCCGCCACGAGATTTATAAGGCTTTCCTTCCTCATTTGGAAACTCAAATTGTACAAACCAGTAATCATATAAGGTTTTTGCCATTGCCTCTAATTCTTCATTAATACGATTATTTATTTCTATTTTTTTGTCTAAAGTAGATAAAATATTACATATAAGAATTTGATTTTTTATATCATTTGGGTATTCAATAACTAAATTTTTTAAATCCGATATAAATAAACATTTTTGAACAGCTCCTTTTGATAAATTTATTAACATTTTTTGAATATAAGGTAAACTAAAGTAATAATATAAATATTCAGGTTTTAATTTTTCATTATCACACTTTATTATTCCAACACTTCTTTGAAAATCATAATTAATATTATTATCTTTAATTATTGCTAATTTACCTATAGTACCAACTGTTGAAATTACTAAATCATTTTTTTCTAATTTAGTTCTTTTTTTTATCTTATTAAAGGAATATTCGGATATTTTTCTATCATTATTATTTATATTAATATTTCCATTAATAATATTTTTATTGCTTAATAAATAAAAATTTCCATTATTATCATCAATAACAGAACCATGTTCCCCATCGGTAATATTAATTGCTAATTCATCTAAAATATTTATATTTTTATTCATAACTACAACTTATTTTTCTTATTATTTTTAACAATAGATTTATTTAATCTCTGCTCTTGTTCAATACGCTCTTTTTCTTCTATTAACTCTTTTTCTAATACTTCTACAGATGGTAAATATAATTTATAGTGTTCTGTAATGAGTCCAAGATAAATCGGCACTCAGTGCGTCGCCTTTTGGAAATGTTAAATAAAATTTTTTCATGTGTTTAACATTGCTGTAGTCAAAACCTGAGCCATATTCATTAGTAAGTTTTTCTTACAATTTTTTTATAAGTGCGTCGCCTTTTGAAGCTCTTTTTTCTCCATGCTGTTCATCTTCTACAATATATTTTCCTATTTCCCAATAACCTTTTACAGTTTCAAAGTTAATAGTTTTAAAAACTTTTTCTCTATTTTTTTCAATAACACTTTTAACTTTTTCATATAATTTATCAAGCCCAGAATCATCTACATTATTAATTTCTAGCTTTTCAGTTTTGGGAGTTATTTTTTTTTTATTCATTATCATTAATATCTAAAAAAGCCTTTAATTCTTCTTTACTAGGTAAAATAGTTTCATATTTACTTGCAAAAATTTGATTATTATCTTTAGGAAGTGTAATTTCTACTAAACTATTATTTTTCTCTTTACATAAAATAATTCCAATTGTAGGATTTTCAAATTCAGTTTTTACAAATCTATCATAATAGTTTACATACATCTGCATCTGCCCTAAATCTTGATGTTTTAATTCACCTATTTTTAAATCTATCAAAACAAAACATTGCAATAAACGATTATATAAAACTAAATCTACTCTAAAATGATCTTCATCAAAAGTAAATCTTACTTGTCTTCCTGAAAATAAAAAACCTTTTCCCATTTCTAATAAAAAGTGTTCTATTTTATTTATTATAGCTGTTTCAAGCTCATTTTCAGAATAACCAGATTCTTCATGTAATCCTAAAAACTCTAATATATAAGGGTCTTTTATAATATCTTTAGGTTTTTCTATTATTTGACCTTTTTGAGATAATATTTTTATTTCTTCTTTATTACGACTTAAAGAAAGTCTTTCATATAATCCAGTATCAAATTGTCTTTTAAACTCTTTTAAACCCCAATTATTTTCGATACATTCAATTTCATAGAAATCACGTTCTTGAATATTTTTGAGCCTCATAAGTTTCAAATAGTGAGACCATGAAAGTTTAAATTTACGAGAAGCTGTCTCGTAATTTGAGTAAGCAGAATAAAAGTTTCTCATATTTTGTAAATTATCTACTGAATAACCAGTTCCAAATTTAAGTGTAAGTTTTTCAGAAAGGTTTTTTAAAATATTTTTACCATATTTAGCCCTTTCTTTTCCATCTTGTTCATTTTCAACTATCATTTTACCTATTTCAAAATAAGTATAAACCATAGTTAAATTTACAGTAGAAAGAACTTTTTTTCTTGATAATTCTATTAACTCAGCTATTTTATCAAATAAAACAGAATCTTTTTTGTTAACTATTTCATTATTTTTCATATCTTAAGGTTTCTAACTGCTTTTTTATTTCATCTTCTAAAGTCCTTGATTCTTCAAAAAGACTATTTAAATTATTTTTAAAAGTATCCATTTTATGAGTAAATTCTTCTGGAGTAATATCTGTATATTCTATTTTTACATCAAAATATTGACCAGCACTAAAAGAGTAATTTTTTTCTTTAATTTGGTCATAAGAAACTACAACAGTAAAATCTTCTTTTATTTGATGATTATTAAAGGTTTGTATAATTAAATCTTCTTCTTCTGGAGAAAGTAAGGTTTTTTGATTTTTTCCATCTTTTACGGTTGTTCCTAATTTAGAAGAATCCATTAAAACAATATCACCTTTTGTATTAGATTTATCAATAAATAAAATAGAAACATTTGTACCAGTTGTAGCAAAAATATTGCTAGGCATAGAAACAACACCTCTAAGCATTTTTTCATTAACCAATTTTTCACGAATAGCTTTTTCAATTCCACTTTGAGCAGTAATAAAACCAGTAGGAACAACTATTGCGGCTTTTCCTTTTTCTGATAAAGAATAAATAATATGTTGAATAAATAATAAATAAATCGACATTTTATCTTTATCTTTATTAGGTATTTTAGGAATTCCTGCAAAAAAACGATTTTGATATTTTTTACTACTGTCTAAATCATCTCTATAATCACTAAAATCAAGTTTAAAAGGTGGATTTGAAACAATATAATCAAAGGTCATTAAATTCTCACCTGTTTTATGATAAGGCTCTTTTAATGTATTTCCTTGAATAATATTTTGAATAGAATGAACTAAATTATTTAAAATTAAATTTAGCCTTAACATACTAGAAGATTTTTGAGAAATATCTTGAGAATAAATAGTACAACGCTCCTCTCCTATTGCATGGGCTATATTCATTAAAAGAGTTCCTGAACCAGCAGAAGGATCATAACAAGTTACATTGCTAACTTCTTCATTTACTAAAATTGATGCCATAATTTTTGCTACAGCATGAGGAGTATAATATTCTGCATATTTGCCTCCACCGTCTTTATTATAGTCTTTTATGAGGTATTCAAAAATTGTTGAGAAAAAATCAAACTTTTGATTAAATATTTTTTCAAAACTAAAATCTAGTAATTGGTTAATAATAGCCTTGCAAAAATTAGCTCTTTCATCTTTATTTGTAATATAATCACTTAAATTATCAAAAAGAACTATTTTAGAGCCAGTACCAGTTTTTACAGAAAAAATATCAGCATTAAAAAGGGCTATATCTTTTAATGTGTTATCAAATATTTTTTCAAAATCCTTTTCATCTTGTTTATTAAAAAGATTCGATAAATAATGTTCTCTTTTAAGTTTTGCACTATCAGGGTTCATTCTTAAAAGTAACATTTCATATTCATCATCTGAGTATTCAGCAATAACTTTTTCCCAATTTTCAGCATTTTTTAACTTAGAATCAACTTCTTTAACTTCATATCCAAATTTATCATTCATAAATTTATATAAAAAAACTTGAGTAATTATTTTAAATTCATTTCCGTCATTACCCAAACCATAAGAGGCACAAATACTTTTTAAATTATCAATTAATTCTTTTGTTTTTGCTGTAAAATCTAATGTAACCATTCACTTTTCCCTTGATACTCGTTAATATATTCATTAACAAGACAATTATTTATATATTTTATTGTTTCTGCATCTATTTTTATTTTATTTTTATCAAAACTACCTATTACGGTTTGAGTCATTAACTTTCCAAAATAGCCTTCATTATTTAATAACTTTGTATTCATTAGTATTTTATCATCAGTTTGCTTTTTTATATCACTAAGAAGTTCAAAAACTTCACTTTCTTTTTTAGAAATATTACCTTTTTCTACTATTCTTTTATGTGTTCTAGCGTATTTTGTATCATTTTGATATTTAGATTTTAATAAATTATTTTTTCTATTAAGTTCTGATACTTTATCATAGACTTTCTGTAAATTATTTATATTAGCTTTCATTTCTTCTTGAGATATTTCATCAAGATTTTTTTTCTCAAATAATCTTTTTAGTTCATCATATAAGGTAACAAATTCAGCATCTTTAGGGTCAAAATTATTACCTAATGATTCTCTTGTTTTTCTAAGAATATCTTTTAATTGGTCTGCAATAATAAGTTCTTCTTCAGAAATTTTACGAAACAAGAAAATAACATTTTCCAAAGCTTCATTTAAAATATTGGTATTATCAGAATTATTTTTTAGATTTTCTTTTAAATTCAATAAATCTAAATGCCTGGAAGTTTCATTATATAAAAATTTCAATTTTTGAAAATCTATTTTTTCTAATAAATCAAAATGTCCATATAAACGAATAATATTATATATATTTTTGGAATTTTCCAAAGCCTTTTTTATTCCTAATACAGTTTTTTTATCTTGTATTTGACTAATTTGTTGAGAAAAAAGTTCAGCATCTGATAAATCATAATGAAATAATTTTTCTTTTATATCTGCTATTTCTTCTTCAATTTCTTCTTTTGATTTAAAAAGATTTGAATAAGTTTCTATTTCATCACCTAATTCACTCTGTAATTCATCAAAATATGCTTTATTGGTAGAATCAAATTCTTTTCTAATATCTGCAAAATCTACTACATAACCATATCTAAAATTTTTATAAGGTCTATTTACCCTTGTTAAAGTTTGAAGTAAATTATGGTCTTTTATAATTCTTCCTATATATAGTTTTTTTAATCTTTTTGCATCAAAGCCAGTAAGTAACATGTTATATACAAAAAGTAAATCTATTTTACCTTCTTTAAAATCTCTTACATTATCTTTTCTTTCATCTTTACTTCCAATATCATGAAGTATCAAAGAAGATTTTAAATTTTCTTCTTTCAAATTATATCCAGCGTTATCTTGAGCTACTTTTGGAAATTTTTGAAAAGGTAATATTTCAGCTTTTTTATTACTATATTTGTTATCAAAAATCTCATATAATTTTTTTGCTTGTTCCGAACTATCACAAACTACCATTCCACCAATTGTATTATCATCAAGTCTTTTTCTGCTTTTTACAAAATCTTCAATAATATAATCCAGCATTGGTTCTACAAATTTTTCATGAGAATAAATTTGTTTTTTATCAATATCGCCTTTTAGTACTTCAATTTCTTTTAAAGCTTCTTCCAACTGTATTTTATAATTTGTCTCTATACCTTCTCTAATAAGCCTTAGAGTATATCCATCTGCAATAGATGAATTATAATAATATTTATGGATATAATCGCCAAAATCTTTTTTAGAATTCCTATCTTTCCCTATTAATGGAGTTCCTGTTAAGGCAATAATAATGGCATTTCTATCAGAATTACTAAGATTAGCTAAAAAACTACCATTAGGATCATAACTACGATGAGCTTCATCTAAAAAATATATTCTTTGAATATTAATATCATAATCATTTGATTTTAATAAATCTTTCTCATCTTTAAATTTTTGAATATTTACAACTGTAATTTCTCTTGCTCCAGAAAAATTATGTAAGGCTTTTTGAGATTTAAAATCTTTAAGCAATTCTTCTTTTGAGCTTACTGTTTTAACTATTAATCCTCTACTAGAAAATTCATCTCTTGACTGGTTCATAAGATCAATACGATCTACAATAAAATAAAATTTAGGTACAATAGATTTTTTTTGAAAATAATCAGTTAAATAATGAACGTTATAAAATGCTAGAGCTGTTTTTCCACTACCTTGTGTATGCCAGATAATACCTTTTTTAATACCTTTTTCTAAAGTCTCTTCTATAGCTTTTGTAGCAAAAAATTGGGGATATCTCATTATATGTTTTTCAAGCCCCATTTCTGTATTTACATAAGCTATTCCATATTTTAAAAGCATAAAAAGTCTTTCTTTATTAAACAAAGAAGTTATTAACCTATTTGTTGGTTTTTCAGGATTTTTATTTGTCTTAAATTCAGAAGAATCTTTTATTGATAATAAATTATTATCTTTTAAAACAATATTTTCTAAAGATTCATCATAATCTTTTAAAAGTTTAGATAAATCAAAAGTATCTTCTTCTCTAAAATAATTAAAATCTGCATTTTTATATGATATTGTTGAATAAAAAGCCCCTTGAATTGGTTCAATAGATTCAAAATCATATTCCATATTATTAGAAAAAACCAGTATTTGAGAAATATTTATAAACTTTCTAAATTTTTTATTTTTAAATCTAACATTTATTCTATCTTTCTCTGCAATAATACCTTCTTTATTATTTGGCTTTTTTACTTCAATAAAAACTAAAGGCATACCATTAATTAATAATGTTATATCTGGTCTAAATTCATCTTCTCCATTTTTATAAATAAGCTCTGTAACAACATGAAAGGAGTTATTATTAATATCATTAAAATCTATAAGTTTAATACCTGAATTAGAAGTTAGCATTTTATAAAAATCTTTTCCTAAATCTTCACTATCAAGTTTTAATGATATTGTTTGAATTAATTCTTTTACTTCTTGTTTATTAATATCAGGATTTATTTTACAAATACTTTCAATAAAAATATCAGTAAAAATATTTGTACTTTCTTCTCTATTTGTTTTTGATAATGAAATATACTTATAACCTAATCTACATAAATGTAGTATTGAAGGTATTTTAACTCTTGTATCTTCATTAAAAAACATTTTTTATTTCCTTAACTTTTTTTTGAATAAAATCATATTCACAATTTCTTCAAATTTTTATTTAAGAATACCACATTATTTTCTATTTAGATTTTTGGAATAGTTTTTTTATTTTTGATATATCAAATAATTAAAAATAATGGGTATAATCCCTCAAACAGGGAGAATGTCGCAGTGCGAAAAGAGGCTGTATAAGTAATTGTTACACATTAGATGTAACCTGTCA
>JBBTGK010000172.1:0-12272 GCA_038060635.1 Cyanobacteriota bacterium
TTATATAAATATCAATGTATATAATTCTATAATATGATAAAAGAAAAAATACATATTTTATTACAATTTTTGATTATCAATTTATTAAGAGAACCTAATATACAAATTAACAAAAGTATATTATTTTAAATATCGTGTTTTGTTTCGAGAGAGATTTGATAAAACCTCTCTTTATTAAAAGCAATTATTTTATTTTTATAAGCTCTACTTCAAATACAAGAGTAGAATTAGCTGTTATATCAGCACCAGCTTGTTTATCTCCATAAGCTAATTCAGGTTTTATATAAAACTCAAATTTAGCACCTTCATTCATAAGTTGAACACCTTCTTGCCATCCTTTGATTACATTTTTTAAAGGGAAAGTAGTTGGTTCTTTTCTTTTGTAAGAACTATCAAATTCTTTACCAGAAATCAGAGTTCCTTTATAATGAACAGTTACTTCATCTGAAAGCTTTGCTTGTTTTCCTGTTCCTTCTTTTAATACTTTATATAAAAGACCTGAGCTTGTTTCTTTAACGCCATCTTCTTTTTTCTTTTTATCTAAAAATTCTTTACCTTCTTTTACATTTTTTTCACCAGCTTCTTTGGCATCTTTTTGTTGTTTTTCCATTATTTTTTTAGAAGCTGTTTCAAATGTTTTCTTTATTTCATCTTCTGTCATAAGAGCTTCTTCACCCTTAAAAGAATTTTTAATCCCCTCTTTTATCGCATCTAAATTTAAATTAACACCTTGTTTTTTTAAATTTCTACCCATATCAAAACCAATAGCATAAGACATTTTATCATCTTCTGAACTTAATGAGGCTTTATCCATTTTTTTCTCCTTATTACATCCTGTTAAAGAAATTATACTTATTATTGAACAAACTAAAAAACTTTTTTTTATCATTTTAATACCTTAAAATATTATCTTTGATTCATTTTACAATATACTTAGTTAAAAGTAAAAAGTTAAAAGTAAAGAGAGTGTCCTTAAATTTTTATAGATAAGCTAATTTTCAATAAAAAAATGCTTTGGTTTGTAATAATAAATGACCTATTATCAAGAAAATTTAGAGCAAAAAACAAGGTAATAAAGGCAACTTGTTCAGGAAAAGAGGTATGTACTTATTGAACAAGTGGCTTAAATTCTTCGTCTACCGACTACCCTTGCAAAATAATCGCTCTAGTAAATTTATAGTATTTATAAAAAAAATTTATTCTTAGATAATTTATTTTGTTGTTCTTGCAATTTATTTATAAAACTTTTCAAATCATTTTCTATATTTTTTAATTCATAGTCAATAGAATTAAGTCTTACAGATATTTTATCTGATTTTTCTGGTAAATTATCAAATATTTCTCTATTATATTTTAAATCTAATGTCTTATTTTTTAAAATTGTGTTATAAGTTTCTTTTTTATTTTCTAAATCATTAAAAAAAACTTCAACTTCAGTATAAATCTTTTTTAATTTTTGATTTTCAAAAGAAATTTCTTTTAAAATAATATCTTTTGATTTATAGAGTTTATCATAATTATTTTTTATAAAAACAATAGAATTTTCTATTTTATCTGTAAAATTATTTATATTTATTTCTTTTTTCAATTCATAAGATTCTAAATTTTTACTAATATTTTCTATTTCAATTATCTCTTTTTCAAAAACTTCTTTTTTTTCCAAAAGAAAATCTTTTTTATCTTTTATTAAATTTACTTCTTTTTCAAGTTTGAATATCTCTTTTTCCAATAATTCAAAATTGAATTTTTTGTACTCTTTATATTTATTTTCTAAATCTATTTTTCCATCTAATAAAATTTTTAATTTTTCATGTTTTTCTTCAATTTCTTCTAGTTCTTTAGTATCAATATCTGAATGACTTAATAACGATAGTATTTTTGAAATATTTTGTTTATTTTTAAAAATTTCAGAATTTATATCATTCAAAAATTCATTTTTAGGATTATCAGATATATCTAATATAATATTTTGTGTTTTCAAAAAGATTTCTTTAAGAAAAATCATATTATTCAATTTTTCAGACTTATTTCCATCTAATGTACTTTTATGTATCAAATCTAAGTAATTCAATAAATTATTTTTGGATTTACTAGACAATAAACTTTTATCTTTTGAAAAATCTATTTCTTTAAATATATTTGTAACTATTTTTATTTTTTCATCCATATTTTAAATTAAAATTATTTTTTTATTTTAGCACAAGAGTATTGAGAACCTAATGAACACGCTTTTTTGTATGCTTCATTTGATTCTTTTATTTTCTCGAGTTTTTTATAAATATCACCCAATCCATCATAAGGAAATGAATCTTTTGGATCAAGTTTAGATGTTTCTTTATATTCTTCAATAGCTTCTTTATATTTATTTTGTTTTTCATATAAATATCCTAATTGATAATGGTATAAGGATATATTATTTTCTAATTCAATTGACTTTTTATAATGTTTCTCAGACTCTTCATACTTACCTAAAGTAAAATATGTAAGCCCCATATCATAATAAACAGAAGAATAATTAGGTGTTATTTCCAAAGCTTTTTCATAAGATTTTAGAGCTTTATCATATTCTTTTTTATCATGTAGTGCAATTCCTAATTTATAAAAAAACAAAGAACGATTAGGTTCAAATTCAATAGCTTTTGTATAAAAATTTATAGCATCATCTAGTTTATTTAATTTATAATAAGATAGCCCCATATCATAATAAGCTGCAGAATAAGTAGGATTTAATTCAATTGATTTTTTGTATTTTTGAATAGCTTCTACATATTTACCAAAATCGTGATAAGAAAGACCGCAACTATAGTAAAATTGATAATAATTGGGAACAATTGATATTGCTTGTTCAAAGTTTTTTATTGATTCTGGATAATTATGAATATTATAGTAAACTAAACCCAGATTATATAAAACGATATGATCTTTAGAATTAAATTTTAGTTCATTATTATATAATTCTGCGGCTTTAAGATAATTAAATTTTGATTCATCATATTTTTCTATTTTTGCATAAGATTTTCCTATTTCAAAATAAGCATTTGAATATAAAGGATTAATCTCCATTACTTTTTTATACTCATTTATAGAATCGCTATAATTACCCATATCAAAATAATTAATTCCTAAACTATAATGTTTGGTTAAAGAATCTGAATCAAGTTCAATAGATTTTTTAAATGATATTAAAGCTTTTTTATAATCACCTTCATCATAATAGGATAAAGCTAAGTTATAGTGTGTTTCTGGGTTTTCAGGGTCTAAATTGGTAGCTTTTATTAATATATCAATAGATAGTTTTATTTTACCATTATTTCTTAAAGAAATACCTTCATTTATATAATCATTAATTGTAACTAATTCTATATTTTTTTCATAAGAATAAGCTTTTTTAGTTGGAAAAATTGTTAAAGTAGCCAAAATTAAGATAAAAAGAAATTTTTTATTTATATTTAAATATTTCATTTTTTTTCCCAAAAAAACATACTAAATATATAATATCATTTTTGAAGAAAAACAGATCTTTTATTGTTGATTATATAACACAATTTAAAAAATAATATAGTATAATTCTGAAGAATTTAGCTTGTAAAAATAAGGATATTTAAAATGTTAAAACTTGCAAACAAAAAAATTACGACTTTACTATCTGCTTTAGTTTTGTCTTATTCTTTAGCATCTTGTAGTACTAATAATGCTACTCAAGAATTGCTTCCTCAAGATACTAATATTAGTTCTATAAAAAGAGATATTAAAACCCCTCAAGATGCAATAAAACAATTTAGTGATGCTTATACTCAACTTAAAGATTTTACTGGTGTTGTTACAATAGCTGATTCTAAATCAGGAGATCCTGCTGATGCTGTAACAGGTGATTCTAAATTTTTCTTTAAAAAAGATAGAAATGAAAGAGTAGAAATAACAAAAAGTACTGATGCTCAAAAACAAGGAACTTTATTAGCATATAAAGGTGGAGATAAAGTTCAAATTATCTTAGCAAAAGCTATACCTATTTTAGGCAAAAAATTTACTTTAGCTGTTACTGATAAAAAAATTGGTACATCAAGAGGTGTTTCATTTGATCAATTAGATCTTACATCAATGCTTAATAGATTCAATAAAGCTGGTGTAACTTTAAGTTTAGTATCATCAGATGCAAACTCTATAAAAATATCTGGAGCAGGTACATTTAAAGGTATTGATTCTGAAGTTACAAATGAAATATTAACACTCGATGCAAAAACAATGCTTCCATTAGAAGATGAAGTGTTTGTAAAAAATAAAACTGTTTTAAAAATATCTGTAGCTGATTTAAAATTAAATGTTGGTTTAAAAGATGATCTTTTCACTATTTTTTAATAATTAAAAAATTAAAAAGCCCTAATATAAAATTATATTAGGGCTTTTTTTAATGTATGTAGTTAAAACTATCCCACTTTAACTTTTTTCTCGGTATCAATTTTAACTGTTTCTTTTTTTACTTTTTTCTTTCCAAAAAATAACCTACCCATAAATAATCTGAAGTCATCGATTATTGTATAAGCAGCAGGAACTACAACTAAAGTTAAAACAGTTGATGTAAGTAAACCACCCATAACGGCTACAGCCAAAGGACTTTGTGTTTCAGTTCCAACTCCCCAACTCATAGCAATAGGAAACATACCTGAAGCCATCGCAAAAGTAGTCATTATAATTGGTCTTAATCTTGCTACTCCAGCGGATATAATTGCATCATGTCTATTAAGCCCCATTTCATTTTGTGCCATTATTGCATATTCTACAAGTAAAATAGCATTTTTTGTAACAATACCCATAAGCATAATCATTCCAATTAAAGCCATTAAACCTAAAGGTTTTCCTGTTATTAACAATGCTATCATTGCACCACTTATAGAAAGAAGTAATGAAAACATAATAGTAATTGGGTGTAAAAAACTTCCAAAAAGTAAAACAAGTACAACATAAACAAACATAATTGCAACAGTTATTGCTTTTGCAAATTCTCCAAAAACATCTGCCATAACCTTAGACTCGCCCACATTTCCAATTATTACAGAAGAAGGATGATTTATAGCAGAAGGTAATTTATAGATTTTTTCCATTGTTTGTCCTAATGCAGCTCCATTATTTAGATTTGCAGCTATTGTTATTTGTCTTGCTCTGTCATATCTTTTTATTTCTACTGGACCACTCTCTTGATTTATATCTGCAACAGATTTTAATGTTATTAAGCCTGATTTAGCTTGAATGAGTAAATCTCCGATAGAAGAAATATCATTTCTTACAGAATCTTCTAATTTAACTCTTATATTTATTTGTTTATCACCAGCTTTAAATTTTGATAGATTAACATCAATATCTCCTTGAGTTGCTATTCTTGCCGTTCTTGCAATAGATAAAACCGAAACCCCTTGTTCAGCTGCTTTTATAAAATCAGGTCTTACAATAATTTCAGGTCTTAGCTCTGCTGCACTAGAAGTAACATCTCTTACATCGGGTAGTTTTCTCATTTCACTAAGAAGACCATCAGCTGTTTTAATAAGAGCATTAACATCATTACCACTAAGAATTACATTAACTGGTTTACTACTTCCTCCTGGTC
Organism: Cyanobacteriota bacterium; assembly: GCA_038060635.1. GTDB lineage: Bacteria > Cyanobacteriota > Sericytochromatia > UBA7694 > JACMQJ01 > JBBTGK01. The sequence continues at coordinate 5,600 of JBBTGK010000172.1, forward strand.
CGAAGTGATCAAAAGCAATTCTTGCACCTGGAATTTCTGATATTTCTGGACTTAATAGTTTTTCAAAATCTAATGTTGATATAGTTCTTTCTTTTGGTTGAACTAAAGCAATATTTATAGAACCTTTTTCTACCGAGCCACCACTTGATGAAACGCCAACTGTTGCTCCAGCACCAATACTAGAATAAATAGTTTTTACTTCTTTATGTTTTTTCAAAATAGTTGAAACTTGATCAATAACTTTTTCAGTATCTGACATAGTTGACCCTTTTGGTAAAAGTATGGTTAAACTAGCCTCTGATGTATCTCCATTATCAAAAAAGGTTTTAGGTAATTTTGGAACAATAACAACAACAGAACCAATTGATAAAACAAAAGCAAGAATAGTTGTGATAAATCTATGTCTTACGGCTTGAATTATTATTCTTCTATAAAGTTTTTGAAAAATATTTTCTTTTTCTAAATGAGCTTTTTTAGCTGGAAGCATATATGCACCCATCATAGGAGTAAGAGTTCTTGCTACTACCAAAGAAAAAAGAACTGATACTGCAACGGTTAAGCCAAATGATTTAAAAAATTGCCCAGGAATTCCACCCATGAATGCTAAAGGAACAAAAACGGCAACAATTGTAAAAGTTGTTGCAACAACAGCTAATCCAATTTCATCTGTAGCATCTTCAGCAGCTTTAATTGGATCTTTTCCCATTGAAATATGACGTTCAATATTTTCTAAATCAACAATAGCATCATCAACTAAAATACCAACAGCTAAAATTAAACCAAGCATAGTTAAGAAATTAAGCGTATAATCAAGGTAAATCATAATAATAAAAGTACCTAAGAGAGAAAGAGGTATTGCTAATGAACCTATTATGGTGGCTTGAATATTTCCTAAAAATATAAAAATTATTACTATAGATAAAACTGTACCTAAAATAAGAGCATCCATAGAAGAAGTAAATCTATCTCTGGTAAAACGTGTTTTTGATCTTATCAAATCTATTTTTATATCTTCAGGCAATGATTTTCTTATTTTATTAAGTTCTTTTATTGCCCCATCTTCTACAGCAACAATACTTGCTCCTTCAGCTCTTAATAAAGAAAATGAAACAACTGGTTTTTCATTAAATTTTGCCATCTGTCTTACTTCTGAATTAGAATCACTTATTTTACCTAAAGTATCTAATCTTGCTCTTTGTCCATTGGGCAAAGAAATTTCAAGCGATCTCAAATTTTCTATATCAAGAGAAGCTCCTAATGTTCTTATTGTTTGCTCTTGTCCGCCTATTGTAGATTTACCACCAGGTAAATCAATGTTTATTTGTTTTATCTGAGTATTTATTTGATCTGAAGTAACTCCTAATGCCTTCATTCTTTCAGGATTAAGTTCAATTCTTATTTCTCTATCTAATCCACCAGATCTTCTTATTTGACCAACACCAGGAACAGATAAAAGTTTACGTCCAATATTATCATCTATTAAACGACTAAGTTCTTCTACTGTTTTTTTGTTACTTGATACTGAATACGTTGCAAAAGGTTCACCAGAAAAACTTGGATGACTAACAATTGGTTCATTTATATCTTGTGGTAAACTTTGTCTTATTTTAGATATTGCATCTCTAACATCATTTAAAGCTCTATCTATTGGAAAACCAACTTTATATTCTATAGCTGTTACTGATGATCCATCACTAATAGTAGAAGTAACATGCTCAATCCCTGTTAAAGAAATTAATGAATCTTCTACTTTTTTGGTTATATCTGTTTCTAACTCTGTTGGAGAAGCTCCAATTTGAGCAATTACAACAGTTACTAAAGGAAAATCTACTTTTGGATTTTCATCTATTTGTAGTTTTGTATAGCTAAATATTCCTAAAATACTTATTATTATGAAAAAAAGTATTATAGGAACTGGTTTTTTTATTGCCCATGCTGAAATATTCATTTAAAATAAAACTCCTACAATTTATTAGATATAACTTTAACAAAATCGCCATCTTTTAAAAAACCAGCACCTTCTGTTATTATTTGTTCTTTATCATTTATACCTGAAAGTATTTGAACAAAATCTTTTGTTCTTTCACCAGTCATAACACTTTTTGAACTTACAATAGATTTCTCATCAACAATAAAAACCTTATTCATACCATCAATATTTACAATAGATTTGTTTGGTACAGTTATACTTTTGGTTTTACCTATGTTAACTTCACCTGTTACAAATTGCCCTGTTTGAAGACCTTTTACATAATCAACATCTATTTTAACTATTGTTTGTCGGCTAGATTGCTCTACTCCAGGGCCTATTTGTCTAATTGCACCTTTTGTTTTTAATAATTTATTAGCATCACTTGTTACATTTACAACATCGCCTACCTTTAAATTTTTAATATCTATTTCAGGTACTTTTGCTTGAAATTCAAAACGATTTTTCCTAACAATAGTAAATAAATTAACTGCACTTGAAGAAACATCGCCCAATTTTACAAATCTTTCCATTATTAAACCATCATCTGGAGCATATATTCTTGTTTGAGATAATTGAACATTAAGTTGTTCAATTTGTCCTTTTACATCACTAACAGACGATTCTGCAATTTTTATATCTTCGTTTCTTGATCCTTCAACCATAAGACTTAATCTCTCTTTAGCTTGTCTTAATTGAGCTTCAGTTGTATCATAGGTAGTTTTTCTTAAATCAAAATCAGCCTTACTTACAGCACCCTGTTTATATAATTGCTCAAACCTATCCATATTCGATTTTGCATTATCAAGATTTGCTTTTATTTGATCTATAGAAGCTTTTTGAGCCTCTAAGTCTTGATTTCTGTTAGGATTTTTTATTTTACTAAGTTGAGCTTCAGCATTTACTAATCTTGCATTAGATGATTTTAGTTGAGCTAAAAGCATCGAGTCATCAAATTTTACTAATATTTGTCCTTTTTTTACATAATCACCAGACTCTGCGTATATATCTAATATTTTTAATCCATTTGAAGTTGATTTTAGATTAATCATATCCCAAGCGGCTATAGAACCTGTAACATTTAATTTTTTTTCAATTTCTTTAAAAGAAACTTTTTGTGTTGCAACTGTTAATGAAGGTGCAATAGAATTTATTTTTGTTTCCTTTTGCTCTTTTTTGTCATCTTTTTTATCGTCTTTACTACAAGAAGATAGATTAAAAATTGAAACTACTATTAAAGGTAAAAAAATAATATGTTTAACATATTTAGAAAGCATCAAATTCTCATCCTCAATTTTTTTTGATATTTAAATATTAATGATAACACAATAATTCATCTTTTAAAATATACAAATTACAAATATTTCGATTTCCAAATTAATTTTAGATAAAGAAGTGTTAAATTTTTTATAAATAATATTTATGATTTAGATAAAAAAATAATAGTAAGTAAACGTATTTTTATTATAAATATTAATAAAATAGCTTTAATTTATTTAGATTAGATGGTATTTTTTGTGAAGTGTGTTTAAATAAAAATTAACCTTGATTTTAGTTATACAATTGTAATATAATTCCTATTTGTACTTATTCAAAAAATTAAAATTATTAATTTTAGGAGCATTTGGTGGAAAAAAAATTCAAGAAACTTTCTATGTTACTTGTTGTTACTACTTTTTTATTTTTAGGAATAAAAAATTCTTATGCAGAAGATGAAAAAAAGCAATTAAATAAATGGAATTATAATCTTTTTAATCCTACACCAAAAGAATTTATGAGAGAGATGGCTACAGATAGACCATATAGAACTGAAGGAATTAATACAATTGATGCAGGGCATTTTCAAATTGAAACTGATTTAGTATCACTTTCAACTGATGATAAAGGGCTTAAGCAAAAATATAATTTTAATAACATGAATTTAAAACTGGGTTTAACAAATGGAATAGATTTTCAACTTATAGTTCCTACATACAATATGTCTATTATAAATGAAGGATCTAAATCTTCAACCGCAATGGGTTTTGGTAATATTATAACAAGATTAAAATTTAATATTTTTGGTAATGAAAACCATTCTTCTAATGGAATGTCAATTATGCCTTATGTAAAATATCCAACTGGTCAAGAACAATTTACCAATAAAATGGTTGAAGGTGGTTTAATTGTACCTTTTGCTTTTGCCTTACCTTGGGATATTGATGGTGGGGTTATGGCAAAGCTTGATTTTAAAAAAAATGAAACAGATAATAATTACCATGTTGAATATATAAACTCATTTGCATTCTCAAGAGAAATGATAAAAAACTTTAAGATTTATTTTGGGGTTTATTCTCTTTCTAGTATGGAAGAAAACTCAAAATGGAAAGCAACATTTGATTCAGGAATTGTTTATCAATTTACAGATAATTTTAAACTTGATTTAGGTCTTAACACAGGTATCACACCAACATCAGATAAATTTAATCCATTTTTAGGTCTGAGTTGGAGAATATAATAATTAATTTTTATAGGAACAGATTATGAAATTAAACATTTTTTACAAGATTTTGTCAGTGTTTATAGCACTTACTATACCATTATTTGCCCTTCTTTATATTAACTTTTCAGAAAAAAATGTACAAATACGTTTTGCAGAAGATGAATTTGATGGAAATAAATATTTGGTTCATCTTTATTCTGCTGCAAATAATATTGCATTGCATAAATCTAGACAACATAGAATAAGAGCAGGAAAAATTAATCCTAAAGATATTGTAGATATTCAAACAAAAATTGATAGATCTTTAAATGATTTAGTTGATTTGGAAAAAGAATTAAAAGGTAAATTTGTTCAATCAGATAAAGCTTCTTTAGAATTAAAAAATATGTGGAAAGATCTTAAAGCAAAACAAGGAGCCATAACAGATATAGAAGAATCTCAAAAAGCAAATGATGCTGTTTTAGATAAAATAATTTCAACAATTAGAGAAATCGGAGCAGAGTCAAACTTAGTATTGGATCCAGACTTAGATACTTATTATCTTATGAGTAATACAATTATACAAGGTTCTTCTTTTGCTGTTAATTTGGGTAAATTACAAAATACGTTAGAAGAAATTTCACTAGAAAAAGAAATTGCTCTTAATCAAAGAACAGCTGCCGTTGTTTATACTGGTTCGGTTACTTCTATTTTAGATGATATTAAATATGGATATCAAAGAGTTTTTGTTGGTACTGCTAACAAAAGTATTAAATCTTCTTTAGTTCCATTAATAACAATATTAGATATCACAACAAAATCTTTAAGTGATTTTGCAATCAAAGTTGGTTTATCTCAAGAAGATAAAGTAAACATAAATTTAAACCAAGTTGTAAATATCTCTACAAAATCAATTGAAGCAGCTAATAATTTATTTTCCAGTTCATTAAAATTTGAAAATGGATTATTAACAGAACGTATTTCAAGATTCAATAAAGAAAAATATAATACCTTATTTTATGCTTTATTTTTTGTTATTTTATTTATTGCATTAGGTTTGTATGTTGTTTTAGCTATTGTAAGAAATATAAGAACACTTGAAAAATCTGCGGAAGATTTTGCAAGTGGAAATTTTGCAGCTAAGGCTAATATATCTACAAAAGATGAGCTTGGTAATTTAGGTAATTCATTTAATAAAATGACTGAGCAAATTTCTGAATTATTACAAGAAACTGAAGTAGCTAGAGAAGAAGCTCTTGGAAATAACTTAAATCTTGAATCTTTAATTAAGGAAACAACTATTTCAGTTTCTAAAATTAAAGAATCTTCTGAGATCGTTTCTGATAACGCAAAAATAGTTGCTGAAGCCGCTACTCTTTCTTTAGATGTTGCTTCAGAGGGTGAAGTTGCTGTATCTGAATCAATTGAAGGGGTTGAAAAAATTAAAGCTCAAATTGAATTCGTTGCAAATAAAATTCTTGAATTAAGTACCAGAACACAAGAGATTAGTAAAATTATTTCATCTGTAAATGATATTGCTGTACAATCAAAATTCTTGGCATTCAATGCTTCAATTGAAGCTTCTAAAGCTGGAGAATATGGAAAAGGTTTCTCTTTAGTTGCAAATGAAATTAAAAATCTTTCTGAAGAATCTAAAAATGCTACTAAAAGAATTGCTGGTATTCTTAATGAAATTCAGAACATGACAAACGACTCGGTTATTCTTACAGAAGAAGCTACAAAGTTAGCAGACTCTGGTTTAACTCTTTCTAAATTTGCTGGTGAAACATTTGAAAAATTATCAGATTCTATTCAAAACTCTTCAGAAGCTGCATATCAAATTTCTAGTTCAGCTATTGAACAAAAATCTAGTATGGAAACTCTTGAAAATTCTATGAAAAGTTTCACTTTTTAGATTTTAAAAATTAATCCTCTAAATAATTATTTTTAGGGGATTTTTTTATGCTATTTTTTCTATTGCTTGAATTAGATTTATCTTTAAGATATAATATTAAAATGTTTGCTAAAATGGATATAAAAAAAATAAGTAATACATTAGTTAAGTCTTCACTTCTAATGTCTTTTTTTGTTTTAAATTTTATTTTGCCAATGTTTTCTATTGTAATGCTAAGTAATCATGAATTAATTACTAGTAACGAAAATGGAGCAAAAAAACTTATTTTTCATCATGGTAAAGATAGTACAGAGCATAAAAAAAATTATGTAGTAACATTAAACTTTGA
>JBBTGK010000173.1:0-12873 GCA_038060635.1 Cyanobacteriota bacterium
CGGAAATAGTTGATGCAAATACACAAAAAATATTTATAAAATCATCTGGAGCAGATTCTCCTAGACCAATTACATTGAAAAAAGATAAATCTGGTTTATGGACTGTTTATGAGTTTTCTAGCTTATATGTAGATGTAAGAAAACCTGCATAAAATAATTTCTCAAATTTTTTCCTCCTGTCCATTTTTATGTTATAACGATTTTTTTAAATAACAAAAACATTAGAGCAAAGAAAACTGAGGGGCGTAAAGTTTTACGCCCTAACCAGTTTTGTTTTGTCAGGGCGTAAAACTTTACGCCCTTTTTTGCTCTAATCAAAGATTTTTCATGTATAACTCAAGTTATTTAACTCAGATTTTACTGATATTAATTTTTTTCCACGACAGTATGTCATAATCACTGTTATCTATGTTATTCTTGCAATTAGTGACTAAAATATTTTTACTATTTTATGTATCACATTATTTTGGACAGAAAGAATGTTTTCAATAAAAAAACTGCATTTAGCAGTTTTTTTGTTTTATATTATTTTGTTATATATAACTATTTTGCATCACCTCTAGCAAAAATACTAGCTACATAATTCAAAATATCTGTTGCAGAAGCATCTGTATAACCATAATTTTTAATGAGTCTTCCTTTAACAATATCAATTTGTTTTTGGGTTTTTTCATCTATAGCGTTAGATACAAGACTGGTAAGTTTAATACTATCTTTTTTATCTTCAAAAAGTTTTAATTCTAGGGCTTTTTGAAGTCTTGCATTTGTAGAATAAGAGAATACTTTTCCATCAACTGCTAAAGCACCAATGTAATTCATAATTTCTCTACGGAAATCATCTTTACGGTTTTCAGGAATTTCTATTTTTTCTTCTATAGATCTCATTAATCTTTCATCAGCTTCTTCATCTCTACCAGTATATTTGTTTCTGATTTTTTCTTTTAATGTATAAGCTTTTATATTATCAATATAATTACCACAAAGTTGAGATACACCTTCCTCATCAGCAGAAATTGCTCTTTGAACTTCACTTTTAATTATATTTTCATATTCTTCTCTTACTACAGCTAAAAGCTCTTTATATCTTGCTTTATCTTCTTCATTGCTAATTAATGAGTGATGTTTTAAACCACTTTCAAGTTCACTCATAACCATAAAAGGATTTATGTAATCTTCTTCAAGCTCACTAACTAAAGCATTAGATATTTTATCTTGAATATATCTTGCTGATATACCTTGTAAACCTTCTCTTACAGCTTCTTTTCTTAATTCTTTTACATTATCTTCGGTATAACCAGTTACACTTTGACCATTATAAAGTTTTAGTTTTTGAAGCATTGTCAAATTAGCTTTTTTAGGTTGCTCTAATCTTGTTAAAACAGCCCACATAGCAGCAACTTCAATTGTATGAGGAGCTATATGTTTTTTTATTTTTTTAGAACTAAAATCTCTTTCATATATTCTAATTTCATCTTTCAATTTAGTAATATAAGGAATATCTATTTTTATTGTTCTATCTCTTAAAGCTTCCATAAATTCATTGTTTTGAAGTTTTTTATACTCAGGTTCATTTGTATGACCTATAATTACTTCATCAATATCAGTTTGAGCGAATTTTTTAGGTTTAATTTTTCTTTCTTGAGATGCTCCAAGTAAATCATATAAAAAGGCTACATCTAATTTTAAGATCTCAATAAACTCAATAAGACCTCTATTGGCAATATTAAACTCACCATCAAAATTAAATGCTCTTGGGTCTGAATCTGAACCATACTCAGCTATTTTTCTATAGTTTATATCACCTGTAAGCTCTGTAGAATCTTGGTTTTTTTCATCTTTTGGTTGGAAAGTACCAATTCCGATTCTATCATCTTCAGAAAAAACAAATCTTTTAACTTTTACATGTTTTATTACTTTAGACCAATCCCCATCGTATTTTTTCATTAAATCATTATAAATATATCTTGAAGCAGGACAAAGTTCTGCATGAACTTTTACTTTATATTTCATATCTTCAGGAAGATTTGCATTTATTTCTTCAAAAATTTGCTCTCTCATTTCTGCTGGTATTAAACATAAAGGATCTTCATTCATTGGTGAATTAAAAACTTCTTCTTTTCCTTCGGCATTTTCTATTGTCCAATAAAAAGTATAAATAGCTCCTTCAGGTGATTTTGTATAATTTATTAACCCTTTTTTTAACATTCTTGCTACAGTACTTTTTGCACTACCAACTGGGCCATGTAAAAGAACAATTCTTTTTTCTGTTCCATAACCTAATGCAGCAGATTTAAATACTCTAACTAGTTTCATTAGATGTAAATCTATTCCAAAAACAGAATCTTTTCCATTTTCTAAAGGATCATCAAAAAATTTAAATCTAGTAATTTTCTTTTTATATTCGTTGTATTCAGTTTGTCCATAAGAAACTATCATATCATAAAGTCTTTGGTAAGAGTTTCTTGCTACTTTTGGGTTACTAACAACAAAATCAAGATACTCTTCTAAAGTACCTTCCCAGCTAAGTTCTTGATACTTTCTTTTATCTTGTAACTCATTTATTTTCGATACAAGTTGGCTTCCATTTTTCATCAAAGATTTTCTCCTAGACTATTACATTTCTACAATATTTAATTCTACCGTTAATTATTCAAAAATGTAATAATAGATATCACTTTAGATAAAAAATTAAATATATTTTTTCAAACTATTTTTTTAATATATAAAAGATCAAATATTGATAAAAAATATTATTGAGATCAATTTCTATTTATTGTATAATTTACTTGTAATTTTAGTTTTTTTTCAGAGGTAATAATGGAAATAAATAATATTGTAAATTTGTTAACAGATACTACTACAAAAACAGATAACACAACCCAAAATCCAGCTGATTCACAACAAGGTGCTGATTCTATACAAGAATTAATTGATTCTTTAAGAAATGACCCTCAATATAAGGAATTATTTGCTAATTTAGATTCACAAGCAATTGCAAAACAAACATATTCAACACAACCTGGAAATGGTTTAGATCAAGTTAAGTTACAAAGTAATATGTTAACAGACTGGCTTGGCGTTCAAAATGTTTATACAAAAAGCCAACAATTTTATAGTTTAATGGATACTCTTTTCTATAGCCAAGAAACTGGTGATGATGGTTCTGGAGTAGATCAAGTTGACTTTTCTACTTTACAACAAGATAGTAGTTATGGTGTAACAACAGGATTAGCAGCTGCTTTACAAAAAAAATAGTGTCTTTTTTAAAATATAAAAATATCTATTTTGTACCATCCTTTCATAATAAGATACAATTCGCTTTTGAGGTAAGAAAGGCTTTTTCTGAAATAAAACCTGATATAGTTGCTATAGAACTACCAGATATTTATTATTCAGATGTTATAAAAGCTGTTGATTTCTTACCTTCTCTTACTATGCTCTGTATAGAGAGTAGAAAAAACTCATTTGAATATATACCTATTTTTCCTTCTGACGCAATGATAGAAGGAATAAGAATTTCAAAAGAAAATAAAATCCCCATCACTTTTATCGATTTAGCTATAAAAAACTATAAAGTTTTAGATGATTTTGAACCACCAGATGATTATGCTATTAAAACCATAGGTTTAGAAAAATTTTATGAAACAGTAAAAAATTATTTAAAAAAATCTGATTCTGAAGATGATATAAAACGAGAAGAATCTATGGCATTTCATCTTAGTCGTTTAAATATGAATTACAAAAGAGTTCTTTTTATCGGAGGTATGGCTCATTGGGAAAATATTAAAGCTCATATTGATAATAAAAGTTATAAGTTTCATACACATGAATTTGAATTAATAAAAGTTCCTTTTTTGGCAACACCAAGTAAAAAATCATTATATTCTTTTCTTGAAGAAATACCCTATCTTGTTTTTAAATATGAATTGGCAAGAAGATTTAATCTAGATTATGATAAATGGGATTGCATTGTAAAACTTTTGCAAGAAGTAAAAGCTATGCCTATTTTTGAAGATGAAAACTATACTTCTAGGGAGTTACAAAGTCTTATAGATTATTCAAAAAAACTTACTTTTAATGATAATAAAATTTTACCAGACTTATTTAATTTACTGCTTTCTGCAAAACAAACTTTAGGCGATGATTTTGCTTTAGAATTTATAGATTTAGCTCTAAGTTATAAGTTTGAAAGTGATAAAAGTTTAAGAGTTATAGATTTTGATGATAAAAATTTTACTTTAGATGGAAAAAAAATAAAACTAAAAAGAAAAATGCCATCTTATTTTGATGATAAAAATAATTTAAATAAATGGAAAGAATTAAAATTAGTAAGAAAAAAAAGAGAAGAAATTGATCCTGAATATATAAATGAATGGTTTTCATTTGGTTTTTTCTCTCATGAACCAGAAGATATTATTTTAGAAGGTTTTATTGATAGAACAGAAAATAAATTAAAAAGTGAGATTTTAGAAGAACCTAAAATACATGAATTTACTGGAAATTTAATGGATGGAATAAATATTCGTGAAAGCATAAGAGATTTCCATAAAAAAAAGCTTTATGTTAAAGAATTTAAAAAAGAAAAAATAGATATAGGGTGTTGGCTTATTATTTTTGATGATAATTTAACTTTTGAAAAATATCCTTGGGAAATGTCTCTTTCATCAGAACAAAATAATGAATCTGATATTGCTTTTTATGCAACAAATCCTTTTAGACATCCAATAAGTAATGAAATTATACGAGCTGATTATGGAGCTTTATTGGCATTTAAACCTGCATTAAAAGATAATAATAAAATATATTCTCAAGATTTAGATACCAATGAAAATGAACGCCTTTGGTTGCTTTTTAACTTAGCCTTAGAATTTAATACAACTGATGATATTTTATATATAGCAGAAAAACCACCAGAAAAAATATATTATGATTTTGCTAAATATAGAAAAAAAAGAATTTTTTATTTACAACTTAGTTCTTTTTCAACTAGAAATATCAAGAAATTACGAAAGTTTCATTTATTAAAGAGTAAGAAAACAAGAAATATTGCAGATGATTATATTTAGTCTAATTCAATTACATTTTTATTATCAAAAATAGATATTCCATACCAAACTATATTACATATTATAAAAAAACCAGCGATAAAAATAATGCTTTCTGGATCATTTGATTTAGCAAAAAATATCTTTTTTATATCACTAAAAATTGACATATAATTATGAATAAGATCCCAACTATTCCATCTAGGTATTCTTCCTAAATATATTCCTAATGCTGTTAAAAAAATAATAGATTGAAAAAGAATGGTTTTTTCATAAAATTTTAACTTATTTTTGAATACACTATAGATATGATTTAATGATGCCGAGCCTAACATTATTCCTGACCAAACAAAAGGGAAAATCATTATAATATGATACCAAATAGAATCATTATAAGTTCTTGTTATATGAATAAGATCTGATATTAAATAAAAAGTATTCGGGAAAAAAATTAACCAAGGAAGTAAAATTATTGAAGATATTTTAGAAAAGCCTTTTTTATTTATAAAAACAAATAATATAGACAAAACATAAGGAACCCAAGCTAAAAATAGGTTCCAAATAAAAAAATAATATGTACTATGTTGAGGATAAAACTTATTTCTAAGTTCTACAAAAAAAATAGAAATAAGCGAAATTATTACAAGGTAAATAAATTCATTAGAATACTTCTTCAATTACCTTTAGCTTCTTCTTTTACTTTTATAGTTCTTGTTCTTATTGCTATTTCTTGATCTTTTATAGCATCAAGTCTTTTTTCTTCTGCTCCGACTAATCTTTTATTTTCTTCAGCTAAAGCAACATTTTTATTATCAACATACTTTTTCATTTCTCTTGTTCTTTCGTGTATATTTCCTAATTGCTTATTATGATATTTTTCTTCTTCTCTTTTTTTCTCTATAGAGCCATCAATTGAATTTCTTTCAATTGATTTTATTTCTCTTTGTTTTATTTCTTCAGGATCTTTAAAATTATTACTTTGAGCTTTATTTTCTGATGCAGAAGAAAGGTCTATAGGATTTGAATTAACTTTAATTTCTTTTTTAGTATCAACATTTTTTTCGCTTGTATTAGAAGACTTGATATCACCTTTTTCATAAGCTAAAGAAACTTGACCAACAGCTGTAGCTAAAGTAAAAAGCTCTGGAGAAGTAACTATATTATTCAAATCTGTTCTAAAATCCTTAAAATCATTATTCGATACTTTTTCTCTCTTTCCATCATTCGATACATGATAAAAAGCAACTTTTCCATTTTCATTAACAACATCAATTTTTAATTTATCTTTCAAAAATTTAACTTCATCTGCATTGAAATCTGATGAGCTTTTAGCAGTACTCATCTTGTCAATCATTTTATTGAATGGAGATAGAGCTTTCATTCTCATATTTGGATCAGACATAAATTTTTGTTTTTCATCAGGAGACATCATAGAAGTCAATTTTGAAGCTTCTTCTGAAATAGCTAAAACAAAATCTTGTCTTGCAGATATTGCTTGGTTTGAAACTTTAGCTTGTAATGCAGATTGCATAACATTGGCAGTGTCTTTTTGAGATGGAGATAAAGATGGGGCAATAACACTAAATGCTTGATTTACTTGGTTCATAAGAACTTCTGAACTGGCTTGATTATTTTGAAGTTCTTTTTGTTTAATTTGCATAGTTTCTACAATACTATTCAATTGTTTTTTCTCAATATCATTTAAAGGTTGTTTTTTACCTTTTTCTATAAGGTTTTGAGCTTGATCTTTTAATGAAAGGATATTAGATATACTCATATCAACTTTTTGAGTTTGTTGTTTTGATTTATTAACCATATCATCATAAGCTTTGATATTTTTTTCTAATTCTGCTTTTGTATCCTTAGAGATAGTATTAACAAAAGTATCTGTATTAGCAGATTGTTGAGCAACACCTAACATTGCTTCCTCTTGTTCAGCAGTCATTTTTTGAATTTTAGGGGCAACAACGGGTTCATTTTTAATTTTACTAGAACCATCTTCTGAAACAGGTTTAACAATATTTGACTTAGTAGGAGTAGATGTTCCACCAATTGTTCTTTTTATGGTATTTGTTAGATCATTTTTAAATTTCATAAAATCATTAGGATCTACAATATTCCCTTTGTCATCTTTTATAACAACTTGACCATTTTCTTGAACAACATCAAATCCTAAATTAAGAAGCGAATTTATATCATCATCGCTTATAGCATCAATTCCTTTAGATGGATCGAAATTATCCAAAGCACTCATAATTGATTCAAGTTCTTTTTTATTATTTGAAAACTTATTAATAGTTAATTCAGCTTTAGTTACAAATTCAGGTTTATTTGAACTAAATAAACCACCTGAAGGAATTCCACCTTTATTAGCATTTATAGAGGTTGCATCACCTTGCATTTTAGGTGTAAGCTCTTTTGTTGTGTTAGCTAACTCTAATTTATTTCCATTATTAGAACCAGAATTTTGGTCAGAGTTATTATTTAGTAAAGTAACTCTACTTAAATCAGTTGTTTTTATTGATTCTAAAGCCATAATTAAAATCCTTCTTTTCTTGACAGTATAGTCATATTATAAAACCTAAAATTATTCTCAATTAAGCATATTTGCTGGGTTAAGAATATGAACAAATCTTTGGAAGCCTTCATTAGACATTGCTTCTTTTGCATAAGTAAGTGTTTTATCCCAAGTAGTTTTATCTTTTTGGCTTACTTCAGCAAATTTTTGTTCCATTTCATTGTACAAAGTCTTATATGATTGCCCTTTAGAATTATTTTGTTCTGTTGCGGCAAGTTGTCTTAGTTCGGTTATAGCTGAATTATATGCAACTAAAGCTTCTTGTCTTGATTCTGCCGCTTCTTTTTTAGCATTTACAACTTGTTGACTTCTTGTTATGATTGCATCAGGACCTGCTCCTTCACCTTTTTTTTGTTTATTTAATTCTGAGTCTAAAGCACCTACTTTTTTATCCCAATTTTTTATTTTTTCTATTGCTATATTTAACTTATCGTTTGTAACATCTTTAGGAGAAATAATTGCACCTACAGAATAAGTTTTTGAAATTGTTTTTGTTCCATCAGCAGAAGTGGTTAAAACTCTACTTCTACTAGATGATACAGATATATCAAGCCCTTCAAGTTTATATTGTGTACTTTGTTTTTGTGTTATGGTTTCAGATGTTTTAGTTGGTTTTATTCCAGATAAAATATCACTTACATTTTGTTTTGTTTTAGGGGCAGATGTATGTGCATAACTTTGAGGTATTGTTTTTGTTGGTAAATCATCAGGAATCATTAATTGATCTAATATAGATAAATCTTGTTTCACAGTTCTTTTAGCTGAAGTATTAGATGAAGAGCCAACTTTTTTTTCTTCAGAGTTATTGATAGATTCTATTCTTGCATTAGATTGAATATTAGAAATTGCAAGAGAATCTAAAAAAGCACTTACACTAGTTAGTTGCTCCTCTTCTTGAGGCTCTTTTTTTTGTGGTAAATTAAGACCTTTTAATTCTATCTTTTGATCAGTTTTTACTTGATAGTTGTTAAGACCTTTTAGAGCATAATCAGTCATACCTAAACTCCAAAAACAATATTTATATATTCTACTTATAGATTATAGCAGTAAAAACTTGCTAAAGCCTTGATAAGATTAAGTTAACATTAGGTTATATTGATTTTATTATGTGTTATTTTGTTAGAGTAAAGAAACAACATTCTAGCTTTATTTAGCCCCTTTCGATTTTAAATATTCAATTATTTCTTTACTAGAAGCTACTTCTGCAATCATAAGAGCTGTTAAACCATCTTTATCTTTTGTATTAATATCATAACCATTTTCTAAAAAAATATCAATTTTTTTAAGAGTATCAATCTTTGATGGTACCGCAATTACAAAGGCATCATCCATTTTAGAACCTTTAGAAATAAGAAGTTTAACAATCTCTGAAGAAGATGAATCTGATGCATACATTAATGCTGTAAAATTATCTTTATTTTTAAAATTAATATCTTTTATATTCGATAAAATAAAATCAACCATATCTTTATTATTAATAATAACTGCATACATTAATAATGATAAATCAGCTTGATCTTTAAAATTAATATCAGCGCCTTTTGATAATAGCTCTTTAACTTTTACTAAATCTGCTGATGCGACAGCATTTACTAAATCATTATTTATATCACTTTTATTACTATCTTTTGTTTCAGTTTCTGGTGCTGAAAAAGCTTTTTGAGTAAAAATAGGATTTACTATTAAAGTTCCTAGAATTAAAAAACTAACTAAAACAATTTTTTGCATTATATTACCATAAATTTTTGCATACGAATTTAAATTATATCATTAATTTTAAAATTATAATTGTTGCATATATTATTAGCAAGTAAATTATTTAATAAGAATATTTATTTAGTTATTTTTAGTATTTTTAAGTTATTTGCTAAAAAGATAGTATTTATAAGATTTTTAGTTTATTATCAAAATACACATATAATATTAGTTTTCTTTTGGTTTAAATTTTATGAGAGAAGTTTTATCCTTTGATGATGTTTTATTAGAATTGAAATTTTCCAACATATCATCTCTAAAAGAAATAGATGTAAAAACAAAACTTACCAAAAATATTTCTTTAAATATTCCTATAATTAGTGCTAATAAAGAAAATATTACAGAATCTGAAATGGCTATATGTATGGCTGAAATGGGTGGTATTGGGATAATTCATAGATTTTCTAATATAGAAAAACAAGTAAAAGAAGTTGTAAGAGTAAAAAGAGCTCACAATTTTATTATTCAAGATCCATATACAATAAACCTTGATTCTACTGTAATTGAAGTAATAGAAACAATGAAAAATAAATCAGTTAATAGTTTATTAGTTATTGATGATAATAAAAAAATAAAAGGAATTGTAACTCAAAGAGATTTACTTTTTCAGGAAGATGAAATACCTCTAAGTCAAATAATGACAACTTTAGAAAAAATAATCTATCGAGTAGCTAAAAATTACTCTGATGTTGATTTTGAAGAAGCTAAAAAAATTATGATGAAAAGTAAAATAGAAAAATTACCTATTATTGATAGTGATGGATATATAAAAGGCTTAATTACAGCTAAAGATATGAAAAAAAGAAAAGATTTTCCTAATGCATTAAAAGATGAAAAAGGACGACTAAGAGTTGGTGCAGATATAGGAATCACAGGTGATTATTTTGAAAGAGCAATAGAACTTGTAAAATCAGATGTTGATTTTTTATTGATAGATACAAGTCATGGTCATTCTCAAGATGTTTTAGATGTTATATATAAAATAAAATCTGAAATACCAAAAATTGATATAGTTGCAGGAAATGTTTCAACTAAACATGGAACATTAGATTTGATAAAAGCTGGTGCGGATGGTATAAAATGTGGTTTTGGAAATAATATAATAAATAAAAACCTAGTATTACCTCAAATTACGGCTATTATGGATTGTTGTGATATAGCAACCTATGAAGATGTTCCTATAATATCAGATGGCGGAATAAAAAAATCTGGTGATATTGTAAAAGCATTATCAGCAGGAGCAAGTGCTATTATGTTGGATGATATTTTTGAAAATTGCGAAGAAATACCTCAAAGAAATAATGATGATTATGAAGATATTTCAGCTTTTTCTATTTCACAAAAAGATAATAGTAGAGATATAAGTTCTATAATAAAGAATAAAGGTAAAACTAAAAATATATTAGATTTTTTATTAAAAAACCTTAAATTATCTATGAATTATTTAGGTGTAAGTTCAATTGAAGATATGCAAAAAAATTCAGATTTCTTGAAAAGAAATTTTTAAAAATTTTAATAATCTATAGGATCGATCAAAAAACCTCTTAAATCATTTCTACCAATCAAAACAGAATAATTTAATGAACTTCTATCTGCAATACTAAATGTGCTTTTGATTTTTTTTCCAGAAAGTTCATAATCAACTTCGACTAAAGCTCTTTTTTTGATACCATTTGCACTAATTACATTTACATGTCCAACAGTTTTGGTAAAACCAAGCTCTTTTGCAAGTTTAGAATCCATACTAGATTGAGTAGCACCAGTATCTATTCTTGCATGAACCATTTTTTTTACATTGGAATTAACAATAGATGTTAAAAGTATTTGCTCAACAGCTTTTATTATTACTTTGCTATCTGGTTGAACTTTATTTATAACAGCTCTTGAATCTTCAGATTTAGAACTATTAGCATAGAAAAATATAGGAACAAAAATCCCAATGAATAAAATAGACCTAATTTTACTAAATTTAATAATGTTTTTCCTCATATCTTTTATATCTCTATTTAGATTTTTCTAAAACTTTTTTATCCACTTTTATTTTTTCTGATTGTGGAAGGTCATCTATAATTATATCATTTTGTTTTATATTTACGAGTGTATCTTGTTTTATTTTTAATATTTTTGCATCATCATAATCAATTAAACTATATTGAATTGAAAGATTCCCATTCATTAAAAATTTAGTTTCCATATCTTTATCCACAAATTTAAAAGTATAATTTAAATCATTATCTGGCGAATATCTTAAAAGAACTTTATCAATAGAATTATTAATTATTTTTACTGTAAACAGCTCATTCGATTCAGATTCTTTTTTTATTCCTGAACAAGAAAAGAGTAAAAAAATACTCATAATAGAAATAACAAAAAGTAAATTAGTTATATAGTTTTTTTTCATATAAAATCCGTACAAAAATCAGAAAAATTGCAAATTTTACAAAAAGGAATATCTTTATCTATATCAATAGGAGCAGGGGTATAATGTTTTCTTTCAATTTTAGTATTTAAAATCATATCTTGAATAGATTTTTGAATATTTTTAAGTTTTTCTGAATTTATCTTCCTAGAAAAATCTTTTTCTGCTGAAAGATATGCTATTTTTAATTCTATATCTTTTATTCCAAAATATTCACTAACAACATATGCATAAAAATCTAATTGTAAAAAATTTTTTATATTACTTGCTTTGCTAAATTTTTCACCTGTTTTCCAATCAATAATAGTAGCTTTATCTTTTTCAAGAATTATTCTATCAATACGTCCAACCAAAAAATATTTTTCTTCATTAATAAAAAAAGGTAAATTAAATTCAAATTCATTTTTTACATTCTCACCTGTTTTATGATGTTTTTCTACATAAAAATCAAATACTTTTTTGATGTGAGGATCAGAATTTATATATTCTTCTGGTAAATTAATACCTTTTGAATAAAAATCAATTATTTTATGTATTTCTTCGCCTTTTTTTGCCTCATCTTTAGTATCAAATGATATTTTATTAAAATTCTTTATATATTTATAATAATAATATAGAGGACAAATTTGATATTCTAAAAATTGAGTTGAGCTTATTTTTCTTATCATTTTTTTAAATTTTGGAAATTTCTTAAAATATAAAATATTTCAGCAGGAGAACGCTCTTTTTGTTCAAAACTATAACTAGGTGAAGTTATAAAAAGATTTTTTTTAGCTCTTGTAATACCAACGTAAGCTAATCTTCTACTCTCATGAACTTCTTCTTTAATAATTTTATCTTTTATTTCAGTTACATTTTTATTTTCAGCTAAAGCAAAAATTATTGATTTAAAATCAGTTTTAAATCCTTTCCAAGTATCATCTTTATAATCTATTTTGGTAAATTGAGGTAAAAAAACATTATCCCATTGCAATCCTTTTGCTTTATGAACAGTTAATATATGAATAGTTTCAGGAGATGAAAAATCTTCTTCAGCAAAATCAATTTCTTGTGATATTTTTATATCCATATATTTT
>JBBTGK010000174.1:0-15103 GCA_038060635.1 Cyanobacteriota bacterium
TATTGAATATCTAAAAGAATATAGAATAGATGAAAATGGTAAAGCTAAATTTTCTGAAATTCAAGCAGAAGATGAATTAGCTGCAATCGGTATGGTTTTGGGAGCTAGTTGGGCAGGTGCAAGAGCTTTAACAGCAACTTCAGGACCAGGTATTTCATTAATGTCAGAATTTGTTGGTTTAGCATATTATGCAGAAATACCAGCTGTAATTTGGGATGTTCAAAGAGTTGGTCCAAGTACTGGATTACCAACAAGAACAAATCAAGGTGATGTTATGACAACTTACACATTAAGTCATGGTGATACAAAACATATTTTATTGTTCCCAAGTTCACCTGAAGAATGTTTCTATATGGCTGATACAGCTTTTGAATTGGCTGAAAAATTCCAAACTCCTGTTTTTGTTCTTAGTGATCTTGACATTGGTATGAATAATTGGATGTCAAATGAATTTAACTTTCCAGAAAATATATACGATAGAGGAAAAGTTTTAGATGCTGATGCTCTTGAAAAAGTTGGAGAATTTGCTAGATATAAAGATGTTGATGGTGATGCTATTCCTTATAGAACATTACCTGGAACAAAACATAAATTAGCTTCTTTTTTCACTAGAGGTACAGGACATAATGAAAAAGCTGTTTATTCTGAAAGATCTGATGATTATGTAAATAATATGGATAGATTAAATAGAAAATTTGAAACTGCAAGAAAATTTGTTCCAGCACCTGTAACTGATTGGGTTGAAGGAGCTAAAGTTGGAATAATTGCGTTTGGTTCAAGTGATCTTGCTATGACTGAAGCAAGAGATATAATGCAAAAAGAAGGACTTAAAACAAACTATCTTAGATTAAAAGCCCTTCCTTTTTCCCAAGAAGTAATAGATTTTATTGATAAAAATGATGTTGTTTATGTTCTTGAACAAAATAGAGATGCACAACTTTATAAAATATTTCTAATGGAGTCTGCTGATCACAAGAGAAATCTTAGATCATTAGTTCATTATAGTGGTCTTCCTTTAGATGCTTTATCAATATCAAATGGTATTTTATCTAAAGAGAGGATAATGGCTTAATTATGACATCACCAGCAGTAAAAACAAATACTTTAGGTTTAGCTAAAGAAGAATATAGAGGATCTACTTCAACACTTTGTTCAGGTTGTGGACATGATTCTATTACTAGCCATATAATAACAGCTTGTTATGAATTGGGTGTTGATCCGTTCTCAGTTGCAAAAATTAGTGGAATTGGTTGTTCTAGTAAAACTCCAGCATATTTTTTAAATAAATCTCATGGTTTTAATTCAGTTCATGGGCGTATGCCTTCTGTAACAACAGGAGCAAAACTTGCTAATAAAGACCTTTTAATGATTGCCGTTAGTGGTGATGGAGATACAGGAAATATTGGAGTAGGTCAATTTATACATTGTGTAAGAAGAAACCTTGATATGGTTTATATTATAGAAAATAATGGTGTATATGGTCTTACCAAAGGTCAATTTTCTGCAACTTCAGATTATGGTTCTAAATTGAAACATGGAGCTGTTAATCTTAATGAACCTCTTGATCCATGTGTACTCGCAATCGAACTTGATTGTGGTTACGTAGTAAGATCATTTGCAGGAGATCCTAAACAATTTGTTCCTCTTTTAAAAGGTGGACTTTCTCATAAAGGTTTAGCTCTTTTTGATGTTATTAGCCCTTGTGTAACTTTCAATAATCATGAAGGTTCTACAAAAAGTTATCCTTATGTAAAAGATCATGATGAAAGAATATTTGATTATGATTTTATTCCTAGTCAATTAGGACTTGTTAATCCAGCTGAAGAAATTCATGCTGATTATGAAGAAGGAACACAAAAAGTAGTTACTTTACATGATGGATCTAAAATTAAGTTGAAAAAACTTGAGAGAGAATATGATCCTACAAGTAAAAAAGAAGCTTTAGATGCTATAGCAGCAGCTAAAAAAGAAGGTATTATTCTTACAGGTTTGCTTTATATCAATACAGAAAAAGCAGATTTAAGTTCAACTCTAAATACGGTTGATATGCCGTTATATGGATTAAAAGTAGAAGATTTAAGACCTACTAAAGCTCAACTTAATGATATAATGAGTAGTTATAGATAATTTAGTTATAAAAAAATACCTCAAAGAAATTTGAGGTATTTTTTTAGTCAAAAAATTTTCTCCTGTCCATTTTTATTATTTTATAGAACTGGCAAGATCCAAATACCATTTATCATCATCTAGTTTTTTCCAATATAAAATAATATTTGGTTTTTTTAGTTCATTGGTATTTAATATTTTTATATCTGTTTCTAAATTAACTTTCGCTCTTTTTCCTGTGCTATCTTTATCTACAGATAAAACCTTAGTTCTTTGAATATCTAAAAACTCTGGTTTTACTTGAAATAATCTCTCAATTAAAGATGGCATATCATATTGTTTTAGATGTTCTGGAATACTATGTTTTCCTGCTGATTTAAAATCTTTAAATTGTAAATCTTCTATAAATTTCTTTGATTCAGTTGATAAATTATTAGAATCAAAGTTAAGTATTGTACTTAATGGAACATCATTATATTTTAGTTTTATATAAAAAAAGCTTCCTGATAATAAAAAAACAACGCTTAAAAGAATAACTAAAAATTTCATTTATTTATATCTCAAAGTATCCATTAAAAGAAACTTCAGCAGGTCCTGTCATAATAAGATGATTATCATCATTCCATTCTATTTCTAAAGTCCCGCCTGGTAAATGAACATTTGCTTTTTTAGATGATTTTTCATTCATTACAGAAGAAACTAACACAGCACAAGCTCCAGTTCCACAAGCTAAAGTAGCACCTGCTCCTCTTTCCCAAACTTTTACAGTTAAATTATTTTTATCTTCTACTTTTACAAATTCAACATTAATTTTTTTAGGAAAAACATTGGTATAAGACTCTATTCTAGGTCCCCATTTTTCAAAATCTAAATTATCAAAATTATCTACATATATTATACAATGAGGGTTTCCCATAGATACTGGCGTAAAATAAAAATCTTGATTATCAATTGTTAATAATTGATTTTTTATTAATTTTTCAGAAAAACCCAAAACAGGAATTTTTTCAGGTTCTAAAATTGGTTCTCCCATATCTACTTTTACAAAAGTAACATCGTCTTTTTTTATCAAAGTTGGTTTTATAATTCCTGCTAAAGTTTCAATCAAAAGAGTTTTTTTATCTGTTTTATTCTCAACTTCAAGATATTTAGTAAAACATCTTATACCATTCCCACACATTTCTGGTTCACTGCCATCAGAGTTTATAATTTGCATTCTAAAATCTGCAATATTTGAAGGATGAATAAAAATTAGACCATCTGCTCCGATTCCAAAATTTCTATTACATAATTTTATTGCTAGTTTAGTTAAATCAATTTTTTCAAAATCATTTGTATAATCAACTAAAATAAAATCATTACCACATCCTTGCATTTTAACAAAAGGAATTTTATTCATTTTATACTTACCTTAATTTAAATCATAATATTAATATTTTTTTTCAAGTTAATTCAGAATTTTTTATTAACTTTCATAGTTATTTTAAACTTTAATTTTTTGTAGATAAAGGAATTTCATAATGTTCCATAAATCTTTCAAATCTTTCCATATAAACTTCAGCTCCTGTCTGATGAAGATAATGAGAAAAAATATCTTTATAATCTGTTGAAGCAAGTAATTCATCTTCATCTTCTACAAATACTATATTATCAGCATCTTCTTCAGTTTTTATTATATATACTGTCCAGTCCGTATTATATTTATTCATTGCTAAAACAATATAACCTAAAATTTCTTTCACTGTTTTTTTTATATTTTCGTGATTAAATTGCTTCTGAAGACTCTCTATTGTATATGGGGTTTGTAATTCTGCATTATAAAACATAAGAAAATTTAAATTCCTTTAATCAAAAATACTTGAAGGTCCTTTAGTATTACTATCAGGATTTTGAGGATCATTTGCATTAGGTGGTTTCTGAAAATCATTTGCGGTACTTTTGTTTTTATTTGCAGCAAGCTTATTAGCTTTTTTCATCATCTCATTAAGTTGACCAACTTCTTTCTTTTTCATTATTTTAGCAACTATTTGAGCTATTGCCATATAAAATTCTGCTGGAATTGGTTTATCAACTTTACAAACAGGAAACATAGCTCTAGCAAGTTCAACATCTTCTATGATAGTAACATCAAACTCTTCAGCAAGTTTTTTTATATAAATAGCAGCTTCATCTAAACCTTTTGCTTTAACTAAAGGCTCTTCCATTCCTGTATTATATTTTATTGCTACAGCATAATGTGTAGGATTTGATATTACAGCATTTGAATCTTGTACAGCAGATCTAACTTGACCTCTTGCTATTTGTCTTTGTTTTTGTCTTTGCTTTGCTTTTACGTGAGGATCACCCTCTGTTTGTTTATATTCATCTTTTACCTCTTGCTTAGACATTTTTAAAGATTTTTCAAATTCCCATCTTTGATAAAAATAGTCTATACAAGCAATTATTATCATTGCTCCAGCAACTTTTTTTGTTATTTTAAAAACCAAAAAACTAGCTATTTTGAAGGCAACTTCAGGAGGTTCTCTTAGAGTTTGAATAATAGGAGACATATTATCTCTTAATACTGTGTACGCAACCCAACCAATAATAACTGTTTTTACAAAACCTTTTACAAGTTCTACAATAGATTTAAGTGAAAGAATTCTTTTAAAACCTTTTAATGGGTTTATTTTGTTTATATCAGGAGCAAGCGTTTTTGTTGTGAAAAGAATACCTACTTGTAAAACCTCAACTAAAAAAGCAACAAATGCAACAGAAAACAGAATAGGAATCGATGTCATAATCATTATTGCAGTAAATCTTAAAAAGTATTTAATAAAAAGACCTTGAGTAAGATTAGTGTAAGGTAGTTCTTCTATTGTTTGAACAAATAATTTAAATAAATTTGTATATATTCTAGGTCCAAACCAAGACAAAGAATACGCTGAAATAAGAACTAGTGCAGCTGTATTAACTTCTTTACTTTTTAGAACCTGACCTTTTTCCCTAGCTTCTCTACGTCGCTTGGGGGTGGGATCTTCCGATTTTTCACTATCAGACAAAGGAAATTTCCTTGTTTAAAATAACGCTAGTATATAATAATAATTTTACACTAGAATATATATAATTTCAATTGTTACAAGAACTATTTTTCTTTAAGTAAAAAGTGATGAGTGAGAGGTGATGAGTAACAAGATATTTTCTTCTATCTGATTACTTTTCATTTTTCACTTTTTACTAGTTATAAAGGAATATTTCCATGTTTTCTTTTTGGTCTTTCAACTCTTTTATCTGCACAAATTTCTAAAGCTTGAGCTATTTTTATTCTAGTTTCTGATGGCTCTATAATATCGTCAATATAGCCTCTTTCTGCTGCAATATAAGGGTTTGAAAATTTTTCTTTATATTCTTCTACAAGTATATCTTTTTGGTTTATATCATTAGCAAGTTCTTTTCTAAAAATAATGCTTACTGCCCCTTGGCTTCCCATTACAGCTATTTCAGAATTAGGCCAAGCATAATTTATATCTGCTCTAATATGTTTACTACACATTACATCATACGCACCACCATAAGCTTTTCTTGTAATTATGGTTATTTTAGGAACAGTTGCTTCAGCATAAGCATAAAGTAATTTTGCTCCATGAACTATTATTCCTCCATGCTCTTGTTTTTTCCCTGGTAAAAATCCTGGTACATCTACAAAAGTAATAAGAGGTATATTAAAAGAATCACAAAATCTAACAAATCTAGCTGCTTTAATTGATGCGTCTATATCAAGAGTTCCTGCTAAAACTTTAGGTTGATTTGCTACAATTCCAACAGATTTCCCATCTATTCTAGAAAAACCAATTATTATATTTTGAGCATAATTTTCATGAATTTCAAAAAACTCTCCATTATCAGCTATTTCTGTTATAACTTCTAACATATCATAAGGTCTATTTGGATTTTCAGGAACAATTTTTCCTAAAGACGATAAATCTCTGTCAATCGGATCATTATTTTCGATAGTAGGAACTTCATCTAAATTATTTGAAGGTAAAAAACTTAGTAAGTATCTAATTGATTTAATACATTCTTCCTCATTATCATATTTAAAATGTGTAACACCACTTATTTTTGAATGAGTATCTGCTCCACCCAAATCATCAAATGAAATTTCTTCTCCTGTTACCGCTTTTACAACATCTGGTCCTGTTATAAACATGTGGCTAGTTTTATCAACCATAAAAATAAAGTCTGTAATAGCAGGTGAATAAACTGCACCACCAGCACAAGGCCCTAAAATAGCAGAGATTTGTGGAATAACACCTGAAGATTGAACATTACGATAAAAAATCTCTGCATATCCAGCTAAAGACACAACACCTTCTTGAATTCTAGCACCACCAGAATCATTTAAACCAATAACAGGTTTTCCATTTTTCAAAGCTAAATCCATTATTTTACAGATTTTTTCTGCAAAAACTTCACCTAAAGAACCACCAAAAACAGTAAAATCTTGAGCAAAAACATAAACTTGTCTGCCATCAATTTTTCCCCAACCAGTAACAACTCCATCACCTAAGAATTTTTTATCATTCATATCAAAATTAGAACATCTATGAACAGCAAATTTATCAAATTCTACAAATGAATTTTCATCCAATAACAAATTTATTCTTTCTCTTGCAGTAAGTTTACCTTTTTGAGTTTGTTTTTTTATTGCTTCGTCTCCTCCACCTTTTTCTGCAAGATAGCGAAGTTCTTTAAGTTTTTGAGTTGCTTTCATATTTTATTATTCCAATGTTTTTTATAAAATTAAAAATTTGGTTTCAAATTCAAATTCAATTCTTGTTCTAATGTATAAGCTGTTTGATATAAAATAGGTTCATTTAATGATTTGCTCATAAATTGAATACCTATAGGAAGATTTTCAGAATCAAAACCACAAGGAACAGATATTGCTGGTATTCCTGCTAAATTTACTAATACAGTCAAAATATCAGCTAAATAAACACTTAAAGGATCTGTTTTTTCACCTTTTTTCCAAGCAGTTATTGGTGATGTGGGAGAAACTATCATATCATAATTAGAAAATATGTTATTAAGGTTTTGGAGCAATAAAGTTCTAAATTTTAAGGCTTTTTTATAATAAGCATCATAATATCCAGAACTAAGTACATAAGTACCTATCATTATTCTTCTTTTTACTTCAGAACCAAAAGCTTGACTTCTACTTTCTAAATATAAAGTTTCAAGATCTTTAATATTTCCTTCTGCTCTAAAGCCATATTTTACTCCATCATATCGAGATAAATTTGAACTAGCTTCAGCAGTAGCAATAATGTAATAAGCTGAAAGTCCATATTTTAATAAAGGTAAAGATATTTCTTCAACAATAGCTCCTAACGATTCTAATTTTTTTATAGATTCGATTACAGATTTTTTAACATCAGGAGAAATACCATCATCGAACATTTCTTTTGGCATTGCAATTCTAAGACCTTTTACATCTCTAACTAATGATTTTGTATAGTCTGGAATCTCTGTTTTTAATGAAGTAGAATCTTTTGAGTCGTTTCCTGCTATAACATTAAATAGCATTGCATTATCTGTAACTGTTTTAGAGACTGGCCCGATTTGATCTAAAGAAGACGCATAAGCTACTAAACCATATCTTGATACAAGACCATAAGTCGGTTTTAAACCAACTACACCACAAAAAGATGCTGGTAATCTTATACTACCACCAGTATCAGAACCTAATGATAAAGGAGTTTGACTTGCAGAAACAGACGCAATACTACCACCACTACTACCACCTGCAACTCTTGTTATATCCCAAGGGTTATTTGTAACTCTAAAAGCAGAATTTTCTGTAGATGAACCCATTGCAAATTCATCAAGATTAACTTTGCCTAAATTTATAATATTATTAGATTCTAATTTTTCAACAACTGTTGCATTATAAGGAGGTATAAAATTTTCTAATATTTTAGAAGAGCAAGTCGTAAGAATACCTTTTGTACAAATATTATCTTTTAAAGCAATTGGTACTCCTGAAAGAATAGGCAAGTCATTATTTTTTAGCCTTAAATTATCTATTTCTTTTGCTTTCAAAATAGCATTATTATTCACAAAA
The DNA here is from genome assembly GCA_038060635.1 of Cyanobacteriota bacterium. Taxonomy (GTDB): domain Bacteria; phylum Cyanobacteriota; class Sericytochromatia; order UBA7694; family JACMQJ01; genus JBBTGK01. The sequence goes on from JBBTGK010000174.1 coordinate 8,213, forward strand.
TTAAAAGCAGATATCTTAGGTTCTGTTTTTTCAATTCTATCTAAAAAACTTTTAACAGTTTCTTCAGAACTAATTTCTTTATTTATTAATTTTTCAGATAGTTCTTTTGCAGTAAGTTCAAAAAGCTCCAATTTATTACCCTCTAAAAAGACAAACTAACACAAGTTATGATTATATCATGCTAATAGGTTAGTTAAAAGTAATAAGTTATAATTTGATAATCAATAAATTTTGATAAAAAGGATAATATAAAATGAGTGTTTTTTCTAAACTTTTATGTTTTGTAGATAATTTTAGATAAATATTATAATTTCTTATAAGCATAAAGATTACTCTTTTTTGATAAAAATTAATAGATTATGTCTTTTAGATAAACTCATAATTAAAAAATAAATAAAAATAAATCTTATTTTAAACAAAATTTAAATTTATTAGCAAGTTTTTTGTATTATAATCTATATATTATTCATAATAAAAATATTTTTGTCGGGAGAATATAATGAAAAAACTTGCTCAAATGACTCTTTCTTCACTTTTTGTTGCTTCAATGTTTGCTGGTTGTTCTCAACCTGTTACATCTTCTAATGTTGCTGCAGACGATCAAGTACAATCTTTAGCTGCTGCTAGTGATGTTACTTTATCTTTAGATAAAAAAGATTCAGGAACTGTAAAAAAGAATGATGCTTCAATTAAAAGTAAAAATGCTTCAACTGCTAAGAAAGATGTTGTAGATTTAAAATTAACATTTAAGAAAAGTCTTAAAAATGACTACTATCCATCTACATATCCAGCAGGATATTTTCAAGATGAAAGACAATTAGCACAAGTTGCTAACTACACATTAAGCTCTATGAATAGTGCTTCTACTTATGAAAGTGGTTACAGAATAGGTATTCAAGCTCTTCAAATGATGGCTAATGATGGTGTTTATGTTGGAAGATTATCTTTTGCTGCTGCTAATGCAACAAAAAGTTGGATGAATGGTTACAAAGTAACTGCTGCTGCTTTACAACACATGGCTTATCAAAAACCAAATAGCATTTATGAAGCTTGTAACTTAGCTCAAAAAATGATCAGTGCAACTGATACTTATGAAGATGGTTACAGAGCTGGTTTTGCAGCACTTCAAATTGTTAATACAGCTGATAATTATCAAATAAAACAAATAACTGGTCTTGCTTTAAACCAAGCTAATGCGGCTTCTACATATCAAGATGCTTACAATGTTGTTGTTTATGCTTTCAGACAATTAAGCACAATGAGATAATAATCTTTTAATAAGATTTTTCTAATAGAAAAGACCTGTAAATATGGGTCTTTTTTTATTGCTTATTTTTGAAATTATAAAATAGCTATATAATATATATACTTAGTGAAAAGTAAAAAGTGAAAAGTAAAAAGATAAGAATATTGTTAATATAAGCTTATATTAATTATTTTTCACAAAATAATTTTCCTTGAGTATAATAATAAAAAACATAGTACTATATTAGGGGTAAAAAATATGAGTAATACAGATATACTAGAAAAAATAAGAGAAAAAACAGAAAATTTTATAAAAGAAAAAAATTATGAAATTTATGATATTGAATATAAAAAAGATAATAGTAGTTGGGTTTTAAGATTCTTTTTAGATAACTCTTCAAAAAGTATAACATTAGATGAGTGTGCTAATTTAAGTCACCAAATAGGAGATATTTTAGATGAAACATTTCCTGAATTACCTGCATACAATTTAGAAGTTTCTTCACCTGGTTTAGATAGGTTATTAAAAAATGATAGCGATTTTATGTGGGCTATGGGGAAAACTTTAAAAATTAAATTTACAAATGATGATAATAAAAAAGAAGTTATTGAAGCAAGACTTTTAAATTTAAACCACGAATCACTAGAACTTCAACTTTCTAAAAAATCAAATATTCTTATAAAAAAAGCTACTATTTTAGAAGCAAGAAGAGTAATGATATTTGATGAGATTGTTCCTAAAAAACCTCAAGAACCAATTCTTATTGAAGAATAAATATCAAATAAAAATAGGCGGTTTGATTAATCAAACCCCTACGCCAAAATTTTTTTTGAAAAAAAATATTATCACAAATCTGAATTTAAAATTCTTTTATCTCTTCAATCATAACTTTTTACTTTTCACTATATAGATTAATCTAATCACCATTCCACTCTATATCGTAAGTAGTCGCTTCAAGAAAAGAGATCTTTTTTTCTTTACTTATTTTTGAATAATACTTTAATGATAAAAATTGTGCCAGAAATGGCTTTAGATCTTTCATTTCTATAACAGGATCTTTAGAGTTAATTATATCTTTAACAAACTTTTTTGCTTCTGAAAAAGATTTTATTTTAGGAAGTGCATATATAAGCATTGCTAAAACAACTGTTTTATTTTTATAATCAGTCGGTCTTATCATATTATTTAAAACACCTTCAAAAGCTAATGGTAAATTATCTTTTTCTGAAAAAAGAAAAACACCACTAGTTGGTCTTGGGTTGCATTCTATTGGATAAACTATTCCATCTTTAGATGATTTTATAAAATCAAAAGAAATTTGACCTGTATAATTTAATTCTTTAACTATTTTAAAAACTATTTCATCTATTTGCTTTTCAAAAACCGATTCATAATAAATTGTAGCTCCTTGACCAGCTCTATAAATGCTTGGGTAAATAGAATGAGCTAAAACTTTTCCTTCTTTTGCTATACTATAAGAGCAATAAGCTTCTCCATCTAAAAACTCTTGTACAACCCAAGGATAACTCTCACTTATTTCAATACTCTCAATTTTTTTTCTGTCATTTATTATTGCTAAAGAAGCAAAACGAGAAAATTCTGGTTTTATTACAAAAAAATCTTTATTAGCAATTTCTTTTTTTATAGATTCAATATCTGTAAATTTTTTAGTTTCTGGAAATTTTACTCCAAACCTTTCTAACATTTGCATAAACAAATATTTACTATGTAGCTCTTTTAGTATAGAAAAATTCTCTGTAACAACATTACAAAATTCGTCTAGTTGAGATTTAAATTTAGATATATAAAAAATTTCTTCACAAGTTGGAATTAAAATATCTATCTTAAAATTTATAATATTTTCTCTAAGAACTTTTATAAATTCTTCTGTTTTTTGTGCAGGTGGAGGAATAAGAATATTTTTTTTTATATAACTAGAATATGCAGTCATATTAATATCAAATGTTTCTGCTACATAAACATCATAACCAGATTTTGAAAACAACCTAGATAAATAAAGGGCTACAGGAGATCTCCCCCCAGTAATAAGTACTTTTTTTTTCATATTTTACGATTTAAAAATATTAAAACAATTTGTAAATTATATATTTTTTTTTAATTTATATATAGGAAAAATAAAAATACTTTATAAAAAGCATGTTTTTGTGATAGAATTAATTTAGTTTTTGTATTTTAATAATTTAATAAGAAATAGATTTTTTATTATATTTCTGTTAAATAGATATTAAATTTGAGGTTTTATGAGCAAAAGAAGATCCTTGTCACTATCTATTTTATCTTTGTCTGTACTTGTTTTTGGAGCTTGTAGTTTTGGACAGAATACTCAACAAAATAATAGTAGCACATCGCCCAAAAGTTTTGAGCTTCCTAATCTTATAGTTGGAAGTAATCAAACAATAGTAAAAAGTGATAACAATTCTTCTGTTGAAATTAGAGATGGTAAACTTGTAAATAAGGCATCAGATGCAAACCCATCATCTTCTCAATCTGGAGTTAATAATTCAATATCGCAACCAAATACACCATCAAGTGTAACTCCAAGTACATCATCTTCAGATTCAGTAAACTCTACACCAACTGCTTCGCCTAGTTCATCTTCGTCAACAACAGGAGGGCAACTTAATATACAAATAAATCCTAATCCTCCAGCACCGAGAAATACACCTTAAAATATAATTATCCTAAACTAGAAGGTTTATAAAAAAATGGAAAAGTCTTTTTTAAAAATAACAAAATTGTCTTTGGCAATTTCTATGGCATTTAGTGTTTTTGCTTGTGCTCCAATAAAAAATTTAAATTCTACATTACCTCAAAAAGAACTAAATTCTAAAATAAGTGCTAAAGGGGTTTTATCAATAAACCTTTCTAACTTATTTAAAAACAAAGGATTTAATACAAAAGGGACTTTTAGTGATGTTAAAATAAAACAACTAAAAATAGAGGTTTATGGTTCTGATATATTAACAAAAATAATAAAGCATGTTGATTGGGTTGGTGGAAGTTTTAATCAAACTGTAAATATTGATATTCCTCAAGGTAAAAATAGAATTGTTTCTGTTACAGGCGTTGATGATATTGGTCAACCTATATCAAGATTAATGAGCGTAGTTGATATTTATGCAAATACTACTAGTACTGCAGTGATTAATTATGGAACAACAGCTGTTGCGAGAGTTTTAAATAATATTTTAAATAGTAATAATAAATCTGTTGTTGATAAATTAGACATAGAAAGACTAAAAAGACTTATTACAAATATAACTGGTTACAGAGATTTTGATAATACTTATTTCTCTAATGCTGGGGCTAATCCTTCTCCTTCAGAAATAGATGTATTTTCAATTTCTGACAGAATAATTGCTAATGATGGATATATAGATCCTGACAACACAACAGATTTAAAAAATAAACTTGCTTTTGGAAAACTAAAAGTATATGTTAAAGATAAAAGTGGAAATGCTGTTCTTAGTAATGTTAATTTAGCCGTTAATGATATAACAGGTAAATTACCTGTAAAAGTAAATAATTATAGTAATATTGATGTAGATCAAGGTGTTTGGGAAATATCTGCAAAAGTTTATATAAATTCTAACGGAACAACAATAAACTTTCCTCTTAATACAACTGAAGAAAGAAACTTAATTCTTAATGGTGGCGGTATTTTATATGCAAAGCAACAAATAGTTGTAAGAGGCACTCAAGAACAAGAAATAAACCTTAATTTAGCAAATTTAAAAGTAAAAGAAATTCAACTTTTTAAAGATGAAAAGAAATTAGATAATTATGAAACTGAAATAAATAATCCTCAAGATCTTGATGCAAGAGTTTTTTATGATGATGATTCATATTCAAGAGATCAAGTAGTATGGGAAATAAATGATTCTTCTGTTGCTACAATAACTTCATCAGGGGTTATTACAGGTCTAAAAAGAGCTTCTACAAACTTGAAACTAATTTCTATTCTTGATAAAGATAAAACAGCTTCTTTTTCTATTAATTTTAAAGATCCTAGTTTAGCTCCTGTTATTAATTCTTTTACAGGTGGCCCAGCTGGATTACTTACAATATTTGGAAGAAATTTTGATGATCAAGTTCCTTTAAATAATATTGTAAAAATTAATGGTTATAAAGCTGATGTTGTTGAAGTAACAACTGAATATATAAAAGTTACAATTCCAAATGCTGGTGCTGTAGGCTCTGGTAAAATAACAGTTGAAAACACAAATGGTTTAAAAATATCTGATAATATATTTGTAGGAAATCCTATATTATCAATAGGTGGTCTTACAATTGCTTCAACACCTGCAGGTGGTTTTATAATGGGTTCTCTTAATTCAGTTCAAGTTGTTGGAGTAAATTACTTACTTGAAGAGCTTACAAGAGAGAATAGAATAAATCAGTTAATAGCACCTGTGCCAACTATAGTTTACCCTTCAGTAACACTTAATACAGGACTTGTTTCTACACTTACGGCAGGTCAAATAAAATTCATTGCTGATTATATAAACTTTAATTCAACTACTTTTGCAAATGATGTTGCAAATGCTCCTGCGGGAACAACACTTAGTCAGCTTTTAGCAAATACAAAATATCATGATGTAGAAAATAAAATAAATCTACTTTCTATAGATTCTGGATCTGTATTAGCAGAGGATATTATGCCTATGCCTGGTTTTAAACAAATAACAACAGTTCCTGATCTTACTACACCACTTTCTTTAAACGTAACAACACTTAATGGAGATGCTTTGCTTGGAGCAACAACAATAACTTTAAATAGTACTTCTACCATATCAGTCGGTCAGAGTATAAAAATTAATAGTCAGACCTTAACTATTACAGGCGTTAATGGTAATAATGTTACATTTACCCCTGCTCTTTTAGCTGCTGCAACTGATAAAACAGCTGTATTTCAATCTTTTATTGGTCCTATTGCCGCTGGAGCAACAACACTTCCATTAACTAGTTCTGCAGAGGTTTCAGTTGGTCAAAAATTATCTATTAATAATGAAATTGTATCAGTTACATCAGTTAATATTCTTGGTAATACAGTTACATTTACACCTCCTATCACTAGTCCTATTGTAAGTACAACTCTTATACCTCAAGATGTTGTATTATTAGTATATCAACCAATAACAACAGTTAATGGAAATGCTTTTACAGGAGCAACAACAATAACTTTAAATAGCACTTCTAACATATCAGTTGGTCAGAATATAGCAATTAATAATCAGACTTTAAATATTCAAGCAGTTAATGGTAATAATATTACATTTACTCCTGCCCTTTCAGGGAATATAGCAACTGGAACAAATGTATTAAAATCTTCTTCTTCAACCCTAAGAGACTATATAATATCAAGATTACCAGGATTGCCATCAACTACAGCAGATCTTTTTACGGCAGATATAACAGCTCAAAAAACAGGTGCCACATTATCTAGCATATTAACTCATATAAAATATCTTGCAGATAAAGTTTTTATTGATAACTATATTAAAGATTTAACAGGACAAATAAAAGAAGTTCCTAGTTTTGGTGTTTTAGCTTCTAGCTTAACAGATATTCAAATTCAGAAAATTGCTGATTATACTGGTTTAAATTATGATACAATAAAGGCA
>JBBTGK010000175.1:0-6237 GCA_038060635.1 Cyanobacteriota bacterium
AATAAATTAAATAATAAAGATCTGATTATTATCATTGCTGAAGATGATGATGGCCATACAGAACTTATTAAAGAAGGTTTAATTGATTCAGGTGTTCATAATAGAATAATTAGATTTTCAAATGGTGAAGAGGTTTGGAATTTTATATCAGGAAAATCAAATGGAGAGGTTTTTGATAAAAATAAAGCATATCTTTTATTACTTGATATTAATATGCCTAAAATGGACGGAATTGAAGTTTTAAAAAAAATTAAATCAAATGATGAGTTTAAAGAAATTATTGTTATCATGCTAACAACAACTGATGACCCCAAAGAGGTAGAGAATTGTTATAAACTTGGTTGTAATATTTATATAACAAAACCTGTTAATTTTATAAAATTTGCTGAAATATTAAAAAGACTTGGATTATTTATTCAAATTGTAAAAACCTAATTTAAAATGAACAAAAAAAAGAAGCTTTTGGTAAGCTTCTATAATCTGTAATTAAGGTATTGAAAATGAGAATTCTATTTTTTATTATGAGCCATAGGATATTTTACTCTAAGCTCATCCATTTTAACTTTCATTTGTTCAGGAGTTAAATTTTGAGCTTGTAAAGCTTCAAGTTCAGTTGCTAAAGCAGGATTAATAGCTCTAATTTGATCTAAATGTGCTTTTTTCTCAGCAGCAATTTTTGCAACAAGATCAGGATATTTAGCAATTAAAGCATCCATATTTGTTTTTTCTGAAGCTCTTAAAGCATCTAAATCAGCTTTGAATTGAGTATTGGTTGTAGCAAAAGCTTGTACTGCTCCACCACCATGACCACCAGGTCCTCCAAATCCTTCATGTCCAATAGGGCCTCCTTTTCCTCTGTTACCTTCATGACCACCTTTATCAAAATTTGCATCTTTTACTTTTCCAGTCATAGGATATTTTGTTCTAAATTCATCCATTTTAACTTTCATTTGTTCAGGGGTTAAATTTTGAGCTTGTAAAGCTTCAAGTTCAGTCGCTAAAGCAGGATTAATAGCTCTAATTTGATCTAAATGTGCTTTTTTCTCAGTAGCAATTTTTGCAACAAGATCAGGATATTTAGCAATTAAGGCATCCATATTTGTTTTTCCAGTAGCTCTTAAAGCATCTAAATCAGCTTTGAATTGAGTATTGGTTGTAGCAAAAGCTTGTACAGCCCCACCAAAACCACCTTTACCTCCAAATCCTTCATGACCACCAGGTCCACCTTTTCCTTTATTACCGCCTCTACCACCTTTTAAAGTAGCAAGTTCTGGATATTTTGCTTTAAGTTCTGTCAATTTTGCATTTCTTTGATCTACTGGTAATGCTTTTGCAGCATCAAGCTCTTTCTGTAAATCAGGATATTTAGCAACAAGTTCTGCTGAAAGAGCATTTGTATTAAAACCTGCATTTGTTAAAGTTACATCACTAGAATTTACTAAATTAGAACCTACTTGTTTCCCAGAAACATTAGATAAATCAGTTAAAGAATTAGAACATCCCGCAAGAGAAAGAACAGTTACAATATACATTGCTGTTTTAGAAAATTTCATTTTATTTTTCCTTTATCGTTAAAATATTTCTATGTTTTAAATTATATAAAATGATTGTTTTTGTTTTATTATTGTATTGTATATATCATGTACTCAAATTATTAAATCTATATTAAGTCAAAAAAGATAAACAAATGACTTTTTTTTTGATAAAATATATAAGTAGTAGTGCTTTAAAAAGGAATAAAAATGGATTACGAAGCAGTTATTGGATTAGAAGTTCATGCAGAGCTTTTAACAAAGACAAAAATTTTCTGTTCTTGCCCAGCAAAATTTGGTGCGGAGGTAAATACTCATGTATGCCCTGTTTGTTTGGGGCTTCCTGGTGTTTTACCAGTATTAAATAAAAATGTTGTAGAATTATCTTTAAAAGCTGCTGTAGCTATAAATTGCAATGTTCCAAATGAATGTAAATTTGATAGAAAAAATTATTTTTATCCAGATCTACCAAAAGCATATCAAATAACACAATATGATCAACCTGTAGGAAAAAATGGTTTTTTGGAAATTGATCTAAATGGCAAAAAGAAAATTGTTAATATTACTAGAATTCATATAGAAGAAGATGCTGGAAAACTAGTTCATGCTGGTTCTGATAGACTTTCAGGTTCTACTTATAGTTTAGCTGATTATAATAGAGCTGGTGTTCCTTTAGTAGAAATTGTTAGTGAACCTGAAATAAGAAGTAGTGAAGAAGCAAAGTTATACATGGAAGAACTAAGAAGCATTTTAGTTTGTGCTGGTGTGTGCGATGGAAAAATGGAAGAAGGAAGCATGAGATGTGATGCAAATGTTTCTATAAGACAAAGAGGAACAGAAAAATTTGGAACTAGAGTAGAAATAAAAAATCTTAATTCTTTTAGATCATTACAAAGAGCAATTGATTATGAAATACAAAGACAAAAAGATGCTATTCAATATGGTGAAAGAATAGTTCAAGAAACAAGACTTTGGGACGAAAACAAAAGTGTTACTATTACAATGAGAACAAAAGAAGAAGCTGAAGATTATCGATATTTTCCAGACCCTGATCTTTTTAGCATAAGCATAAGCCCTGAGTGGTTAAAAAGAATAGTAGATGAGTTACCAGAATTGCCTACTAAAAAAAGAGAAAGATATGTAAAAGATTATTTACTTTCTGATTATGACGCAAGAGTTTTAGTAAATTCAACTGATTTAATAAGTTTTTTTGAAGAATCTGTAAATTCTGGACTTAATGCAAAAACTGTAACAAATTGGTTATCAGTTGACATAACAGCTTATCTTAATGAAAAAAAATTAGAACTTAAAAATACTAAATTAACGCCTCAAAATTTTAGTGAGTTATTAATGCTTATTGAAAAAGGGACTATTAGTGGTAAGATTGCAAAAGAAATTTTACCTGAGATCATAGAAACAGGTGAATCTGCAACAAAAATAGTAGAAAGAAAAGGTTCTACTCAAATTAATGATACAAGTGAATTATTAAAAATGGTTCAAGATATTATTGAAAAAAATCCTAAAGAAGTTACTGATTATTTGGGTGGGAAAGAAAAACTTTTAGGTTTTTTTGTTGGTCAAGCAATGAAACAAAGTAAAGGAAGAGCAAATCCTGAAGTCTTAAATGGTATTGTAAAAGATGAATTAAATAAATTAAGGTAAATTTAAATGGAAGAATCTAATACTAATTCTAATAATGTTGACTCTAATATTATCAATGAAGAAGAAGTCTTATACCTTTGCTTGGAATGCAGAGGCGTTTGGGATGATTCGGGAGTAGATGTATTTGAAACAAAAGATATAAAAAAGTATATCTGTAAAGAATGTAGAGGAACATGTTTACCAAAAAAAGGATTAGATAAAAAAACAGGCGTTAAAAGTTTAAAACAAAATTTTAATAAAAGTAATGTTTCTGTTTATATAGTATTAGGTATTCTAGCCTATCTTACTTATTTATCTTATGCAAGTATTGCAACTATAAGTGATTATAAAACATATTTAGCAGATAATGCTGATTTAAGAAAAAAAATAAATTCTCAACTTGTAACTTTTAAAAAAGATTATATGATCATAAAAAGTAATTTAGCTAAAGAAGATGAAATAACTGATGCACAAAAAAGAATAACTGATACTAAAAGATATATAAGATCTTTAGGTGTAAATATTGAAAAAATGCGTAAACCTGAAAAAAATGAAATACAAAAATTATATGATTTAGAAACAAAATTTTGGAAAGATCCTAATTATGAAAATTATTTATCATATTCCTCTGTTTTTGATGATTTGAAAGCAAAATATGGCTTAGAGCTTTTTGAAAATGTAAGAAGTAACTTAAGAAAAAGATTAGAGAATATGCAAAAAAAAAGAATAGCAAATAGATGAAGAAAAAATCATTAATATTATCACTTTTATTATTATTATTATATCCAACAATTTCTTTTTCAAAAGAGCTTGCTGATGTAAAAAAAATAAATGATTATATCCAAAAAAATAAAGATCTTAAAGATGCTAGTATTAGTGTTATTATAAAAGATTTAGATACTAAAAAAGTTTTATTTGATCTTAATTCTCAAAAATTAATGACACCTGCATCTAATATAAAAATATTAACTACTTTTTTAGCACTAGAAAAATTAGGTAAAAACTATACTTTTAAAACAGATTTTGCGACAGATGGTTATACTAATGAGGAAAATGGTAATATCAATATTAAAAACTTATATTTAAAAATGACTGGAGACCCAACTTTTAAAAGCTCAGATTTAAAAAATATGATTTCTAAATTAAAAGAAACAGGTTTAAAAGAAATTCAAGGTGATATTTTTATTGATAAAAGTATTTTTGATAATATAATTTATGGACCTGGATGGATGTGGGATGATCTTGAAGATTGTGATGATTCTCCAATATCAAATATATATATGGATGATAATTGTCTTAATGTGTCTTTAAAATTAAAAAACAATAATGAATTTGAGATTAAAACAAATAATACGATAAATATTGATACATCTAAATTAGAAATTGATGAAAAAAATGACGAGATAATAAACTCAGAGTTAAAAGGAAATAAAATTTATTTTTCTGGTAAAATAAATAAAAAAACTTTTTTTGAAAAAGAAAATAGTATAAAAGATAATGATAGTTATTTAATATCTGTTTTAGAACAATTAATAAAAGAAAATTTTGTTTTCTCTGGGAAAATTCAAACTAGTTTAGAAAAAAATGATAATATAATATCACTTGTAAATAAAGAATCAGAACCTTTATATAAAATACTTAAAAGATTTAATGAAGAAAGTCATAATCTTACAGGTGAGCTATTATTGAAAACCATTGCTTTTAATGAAGATAAAAAAATAGGAAGTACTAAAAAAGGAAGTGATATCCTTAGCAAACATATTGGTAGATTATTTAATGAATCAAATTTTAATATTGTAGATGGCTCTGGTTTATCAAGATACAATCTTATAACACCAAATTTAATTATAAAAGTTTTAGAATATTTATATCAAAATCCAAATTATAGAGATATTGTTTATGAGGCTTTTCCTCAGGGCGGGCTTGAAGGAACTTTAAGAAATAGATTAAAAAAATTAAAAAATTATAAGGTTTTTGCAAAAAGTGGCTCAATGACTGGAGTTAACTGTTTAAGTGGATTTTTGGTAAATGATAAAAAAAATACCCTCGCTTTTTCTTTAATGATAAATAATACTAATTTAAAAGGACAAGAATTAAGAGATATTCAAGATAAAATATTAGAGTTAATTGAATAAGATATTTAAAGATCTTAAATTAAATAATTTTTTTTACTAAAAAAATAATAATCTAGTATATAGAATTTTAATCTTTGCTTTAAAAAGCTTCAAAAAACTTGTAAATTGAGTAATAAAGTATGATTTTAATATAAAATTAATTTTTTATTGTTTACTATTAAATAAAAATAATATAGAGTACTTAATTGTAGTATTTAATTTTATATATGGAGATTTTTATGAAAAAACTATTAAGTATTTTACTTGTAAGTTCTTTTCTTTTTTCAAACTTAGCTTTTGCTGGTGATATAAAAAAAGACTTTAAAACAAAAGAGGAATCTTTTAAAAAATATTTTAAAACAAAAGAAGAATCTCTCAAAAAAGATTTTAAAACAAAAGAAGAATCTTTTAAAAAAGACTTTAAAACAAAAGAAGAATCTTTCAAAAAAGATTTTAAAACAAAGGAAGAATCTCTCAAAAAAGACTTTGAAAGTGGTAAAATACTAAGTAAAAAAGATTTTAAAAGAAAAGAAGAAGCCCTTAAAAAGTATTTTGAAGAAAAAAAAGAAGCTCTTAAAAAGGACTTTGAACAAAAAGAAGAAGCCCTCAAAAAGGACTTTGAACAAAAAAAAGAAACTTTAAAAAAAGATTTTGAACAAAAAAAAGAAGCTCTTAAAAAAGAATTTTTTGATAAAAAAGATAAATAAATTTCAGAATTCTAGAAAATTATTTTATTAAAAGCCTTATAATCTAACTAAAATTCAAGTTGTTATAGGCTTTTATTTTTTTTGTATTTAATAAAGCTTTGTAATTATTTAACCTGAGTTCGATAAAAAATTCTGTATTTTATATAATAATAAAATGAAATTAGGGCAAAAACAAGGGGCTGAAGCCGCCTTGTTCAGGAGAATACACGTATATCTTATTGAACAAGGTGAGTAAATACTCTT
>JBBTGK010000176.1:0-5353 GCA_038060635.1 Cyanobacteriota bacterium
AATCTCCATACCAAGCTACTTTTCGCTTTGTAACAATCAATTTTCCAAAAATAATAGCTTCATCATTTTTCCATTCAATATTTTGCAAAAAAATATCTAAATAACGATTTGAATCTTCTAAGGAAAAAATTTTTCCATAATAATTTACTGTACCATTTTTAGGTAAAAGATTTTTTGTAAAGTCTATTTTATTCTCAAATAATTGCATTTTTCCACTCTTGATATTGAGTTCTCATACAATGTCCACAAGGTCTAAAACCATATTTTATAGCTTCAAGTTCACTTGTAAAAAAAACTCTATTGATTTTTTTCATTCTTTTGCCAGATTTACATTCTAAGGTTCCATATATTTTTAAATTAATATTTCCACCAAAACAAAGCTCTTTTTGTTTAATTTTAACTCTTAATTCATTATTGCTAATTTCAATATGAGTTATCATTTTTTTAACTTACTGCATCATGAAAAATAATTCCTAAAGTATGTCTTTTTCCACTTTGTACTTCACTTACGCCATGTTTCATATTTAGTTTTTGATATCCTTTAACTCCTTTTGAAGGTCTAAAATTAGTTGTAAAAATCAACATTTCACCTTTTTTTGGTTTTAGTACAATAGCTTTAGATTGCCCTCTTATTTTTTGTTGAGTTAAAACAAATTCACCACCAGTATAATCTTCATCAACTTGATCTAAAAATAGAACAATTTGGATAGGAAAATAAATTTCACCGTATAAATCTTGATGCAAAGTATTATATCCACCTTTATTATATTCCAAAATTAAAACAGTAGCTTTTAGTTGATTATTACTATGACAAAGAGATTGTAATTCTTGAAAAGTTTTTGGAAACCTAGTATCATTTTTTAATAATTCCATCCAATTATTAGCAACAGGAACAAGATATGGATAAACATTTTCTCTTAAACTTTGAATTATATTTGGTAATGGGTAATTAAAATATTTGTATTCACCTAATCCAAAACCATGTCTTTCCATAATAACAGTTTTTCTATAAAGATTTTCTTCATTATAACTAGATTTAAGTTTTTCACATTCTTCATTAGTTAATACATTGTTTACAACTGAAAAACCTTTTTCATTCATTTCTTCAGTTATTTTTTGCCAATTTAAGGCAGATATTTTACTTTTCATTTTTTTTACATTCACATTATTATAATATTAGAATTAATTTTTTCTAAACATTAGTTTTAGAACATTCCCAACCAATAATAGCAGTTTTTCTTGTATTGCCCCACATATAACCACCAATTATACCTGTAGATTGAATAACTCTATGACAAGGAATCAAAAATGTAACAGGATTTCTTCCAATAGCTGTTCCAACGGCTCTTGAAGCTTTAGGATTTTCTATTGAAGCTGCAATATTACCATAAGTAGAAAGTTTTCCCATTGGTATTTTAAGCAATGCTTCCCAAACTTTTAATTGAAAATCAGTTCCTTTTAAATGTAATTTTACTTGATTTAATTTACTCCAATCATTTTGGAAAATAAGCAAAGCATTTTGTTGAAATAAATCTGATTTTTCATGAAAAAACGCATTAGGAAATTCTTTTTTTAAAAGTAAAAAACCTTCTTCTATATCTTCAAAAAAAGCAAGATAACAAACTCCTTTTTCAGTAGAAGCCACAATAATATTTCCAAAAGGACTTTCATCAAAACTATAATTAATAACTAAATTTTTACCACCATTTTTATATTCGGCTGGAGTCATTCCTTCTATTTTTACAAACAAATCATGAAGCCTTCCTGTTCCTGAAAGACCTGTTTTATAAGTTGTTTCAAGTAATGTTTCTTGATTTTCTTTTAATAGTTTTTTTGCATATTCAATACTAATATATTGCAAAAAAGTTTTTGGACTTACTCCAGCCCATTCTGTAAATAATCTTTGAAAATGAAAAGGGCTTAAATTTATTTTTTTTGCAATTTCATCAAGATTTGGTTGTTCTTTAAAATTGGCTTTTATATACTCAATGGCTTCGGTAATCCTATTATAGTTAGTTTTTTCATTTGTAAGCATTTTAATCTACCAGTTATTATTTCTATTATTTTAATAATAAAAGAGATTGTTATTTTATGAAACCCGAAACTTGCTAAATTTTAATCAAACTCTTCTTGAATACCTGCAACAATATAATTTTGAAAATCAAGTAAAACAATTGTATTATCTTCATCTACAAATTGAAAAAGATTTTTTGATTTTTCATGCGAATCATATAGTGGTTGAATATATCTTTCGATAATATCAGGTTCTACAGTAAAAGCTAAAGTTGCTTTTTTCACATTTTTTACTTCATTAACTTGCTCTTCAGTCATATTAAAAAACTTAGAAATTTCTAAAATTTGCTTATTTTCAATATTAGGAATAAAAACATTAATTCCCTCTATTTCTGAGCTTTCTTCATTTTTAGTGCTTAATTCTATTTCAAAGCTTTTAAAATTTATTTTATCTAATCCTATTTTAAAAATAGGCTCTTCACTTTCATTTGATAAAACAAGTCTCTCTGTAATTCCTACCATATCAGGATTCAAAAAGTATTGTGGTTCTTCACTTAGTTTTAATTTCATTTTTTTATCCTTTATAACATAGCAAAATCAATTTCTTTTTCTAGTTTATCAATTTCTTTAATATTTTGATCAATTCCAGCACCTTTACTTTGAGTATCTATCAAAGCAGAACGTAAATCTTTATGCTGACTTGCTTTATCATGAAGAGCTTTTATACCAGTAAAAGCTTCACCTATTTTAGTTTTAGCATCTCCTACACTAGTTTTAGCTTCGCCTATCTTGGTTTTAGATTCACTTAATTTAGCTTGAGCTGATTCTAATTTATCTTTCATTTGTTCTTTTAATACAGGAAGAGAAGCTACATCATTAATTGATACAGTTGGTTTTAAAAATGATGGTCCAGTATAGGTACTTATTGCAGCAATTTTTGATTCTATACTTTTAATTTTACTTTCTAATGTTTTAGCTTCAACAGTCAATTTTTTAAAATCTGTAAATAATGTTTTAGCAGACTCTTTTGAACCAACAGCTTCTCCATTTTTATCAGAAGCCTCTGATTTTTTAGCATTAAAAGATAGTAATCCGCCAACTGAGGTATCTGTTGTTGCTGTTTTTGTTGCCGCAAATACATCTCTCATAGAAGTACTTCCTTTTTCTCCCCCAACTTTAACCGATACTTTTGCACCTACAACAGATTCAGAACCAACTTCTAATTCGGCACCAATTCCTGCTCCAATTAAATTAAATTCTGAAAGCTGTATTCTAGCATCAGAATCTTTCGGTTTTAATTTACCACCGTCCATTTCAAGAGGAAGATTAATTCTTACCATTTTTGATTTAGTAATTTTTAGTTCTGCACTTACACCAACACCCATACCAGAAATTTCTGCTGGAACGCCAATAGCCCCTTCCATTTTGAATTGATCAACCGATTTTTCTTTTACTTTTTGTCCAGATGCTGTTACTTGAAGTTTTCCAGAACCATCAGAAGTAAAAAGCCCACCTGCATGAAGAAGTTTATCCACAGAGTGTGTTATGTAAGATCTGATACTTTCTTTATCTAATCCTACTTTTTTACCTGATGAATTACCTTCAAATTTACCAGCAACTTCATTAAATCGACCAACTAATTTATTTATTAAGCCATTTCTATCAGTATTATTTTTTATTTTTTCAATATTTATATCCATAGAAAAAGCACCTGAGAAACTTTCTGCTCCAGTTGCTTTATCTTTAGTTTTTGTCAAAGTTAAAGATGTTGAACTTGTCTTTTTTTCAAACATTGCAAATTTACTCATTGTATCAAGTGAGAAGGTTTTTGTTGACTCATCTCCAACTTTTTCTTTTTTAAAATTTGAAGTTTGAATAGATCGAAAACCAAAAATATTTCCAAAAAAGTTTTTAACAGATGAATACCAACCAGATGCAACGCCTGAAGTTTTTTGAACTTTTGCAACACTTGAAGTTAAAGTTGATTTACTTGTTACCATTTGAAATCCTGTTTTTTCAACAGTATAAGTTTTTCCTGTAGCAGCAACATCTCCGACTTTAAAATCTCGACCTTTATTGTTTATAAAAGCTAATGCTTCTTCTTTATTTGCAAAAGTATAAGTTACAGTTTTCTTTGATCCAATACCAACCGCAGCCTCAAAATTACCTTCATGATTAGCTACTTTAAAGCCAGCAACTTTTCCTTTAGCTTCTCCAAGAGCTTGAAATTCATAAGATAATTGAACTTTTCCACCATCAATAGTTTTTGCTGTTGCCTTAAATCCAACTGAACCTTCCAGACCAACTTCAGCCGCTAATCCATCTGTATTAGCTAAACCAAGAGGCACTTCAGCATCTGAACCTTTTGCAGCAGGAGAACCAAGAGAACCAGATAAAGAAGCACCTAGTTTAAGAACAGTTGTTCTTTCTGTTATTTCACCAGGTTGTCCACTAAAAGTTGATAATTTATTAGCTAGTTTCGTTACAGATGAATCCATAGTTTCTTTTTGTGAATTAGAATTAGTTAAAAGAGTATTTAATTTATCAACAAATTGATCTTTTTGTGTTCCAGTAAGCTCTATTTTTGTAGATTGACCATCACGGCTAAATGTAAACGCTTTTAATTTATCAACATCTTCTTTAGGTGAAATTCCATTAAATAACTCTGCTAAATCTTCTTTTCCACCTTTAAACTGACTTGCTAAAGCTTTAAAATCATCTTTAGTAATTGTTACTGTACCAGTTGTTGCATCTGGTTCTTTTATTTTATTTATAAGTGCAGTTGTTTCGCTTTTATCGACTTTAGCTTTAAATTCAGGGATATATGAAGCACTTCTGCCAACTTGCATAGACATATCTAAAACTCCTTAATATTTATATTGAGAATAAGCATTTGTTTTTCTAACTGCATTTGGCAACGCTTGTGGCTTAAAAGATTCACCTTGAGGAGTTTCTTGATTTTTTGCAGTTTGATTTTGTAAAGAAGTAGAATTAAAAACTGGTTTAGTTTGAGGTATTTGAGGGGTAGGTTTATTTTTAGCAATAATTAAAGTTTCGATTTCATCTCTCAATTCATCTAATCCATCTAAATAAGGATCTAGAACGTTTGCAATATTAAAATATTTTGAAGCTCTATCAAAATCGCTAATAAATAAAAATAACCAAGAAAGATAAAAATATGGTGAGGCTGTACTTGGTTTGAGTTTTTGAGCATCACCTAATTTAGAAGCTGCTTCCCTAAAGCTCTCTTGATCATTACCACCACTTTTAGTAAATTTTTTCATATAATCAAGAGCTGAATCTAAAATATCTTCGTATTTTCCCTCTTGTATTTTTTTAT
>JBBTGK010000177.1:0-6182 GCA_038060635.1 Cyanobacteriota bacterium
GAAAATATAAAAATAGTAAATCTTTATGGCCCAACAGAAACAACTATTAATGCTACTTATCATGTTATTGATTCAATTTTAGATGATTCTGTAAGTAATATACCTATAGGTATTCCTAGTTCTAATTTAAAATGTATTATTCATTTTTTAAATGATAATATTGATTTAGCTTCACAAGAAGAAATAGGAGAATTATGGGTTTCTGGAATTGGTCTTACTTCTGGCTATATTAATTCAATTGATTTAAACAATAAAAAATTTATTATTGATGAATTAAATACTAGATATTATCGAACTGGTGATTTGGTTAGCCAAAATAAAAAAGGTGAATATATTTTTCATGGAAGAATTGACCAACAGATAAAAATAAGAGGTTTTAGAGTTGAAATAGGTGAAATAGAAAATATTTTATTAACCAATAATAAAATATCTAATGTAGTCATAAAATTTGAAAACAATCTTTTAAGCTGTTTTATTGAAAGTGAAACATTAGAAAAAGACGATATAAGTAATTATTTAGCAAATAAGCTTCCTGAATATCTTATTCCTAATAAAATAGTAATGTTGAAAAAATTTCCTTTAATGGAAAATGGTAAAATTGATATTAATAATATAAAAGAAGATGATACTTTATTTATTCAAAAAAAAGAATTATCAAATACCGAATTAATTATTTCTAAAATATGGGCAAAACTTTTAAATATAAAGATTATAAATTCAGATATTAGTTTTTTTAGTTTAGGCGGAGATTCAATTTTAATAATGCAAATGTTTTTAAAATTAGAAGAGTATTTTACTAAATTACCAAAAATTTCAGCTTTTTATAAAAACGTAAAACTTTCTTATCTAGCAACATTAATTGATGATTTAAATAAATCAATTATTTTAGAAGAAGAAATACCTAAAAAAGATGATTTTAATAACAAATTTGGACTAAGCCCTTCACAAATAGGTTTCTTTTTGGTTAATAAATTTACTAAAAAACAAGATACTTCTTGGAAAGCCGTTTTTTGTATTGAAGGAAAAATTGATTTAAAAAACTTTCAAAAAGCTTTGAATCTTATTACCAAACGTCATCAAATGCTTAATGTTAAATTAGTTTCAGATACCATTCCTTATTTTCAAATGGAAGAAAATATTATTAATTTTCCCTTTATTTTTGAAGAAAAAAACTCAGAAGAAAAAAAATTAATTGATATAAATACTTTAATTCCAAATTTAATAAATAATATGGATGAAGAACAAATTAATTTAAATGAATGGCCATTGCTCAAATTAAAACTTATAAAAGCATCTGAAAGTGAATTTTTATTATCTATAAACTCTCATCATATATTAGGTGATGCTTTAAGTATTTTGATTTTACTTAAAGAATTATCTTATACTTATACAATGTTACAGTTAGAAAAAAAAGTTTCCTTAATACCATTAAAAAACCAATTTAGCGATTATGTAAATCTTGTAAATAATGGATTGGAAGTGGATAAAATAGCTTCTCTTAATTATTGGAAAAATATTTTTGAATTACCATATAAAAAACCTGAGTTAGAAATAATTAATGATACTTTTTTTAAATATAAAGAAAAAATTAATAAAAACAGCTTTAAATCTTTAAAAGAATTAAGTATAAGCTTTGATACTCCTCCTTTTAATTTAATTCTTACTATTTTTTATAGAGCTTTATCTAAATTTTTAAATGAAGAAGATTTAGTAATCGGTATTGCTCATCATGGAAGAGATTTTTCCCTTTTGGATATAAATAAAATATTTGGTTGTTTTGCTAAATCTATTCCTATTAGAATTAAATACGACTTAGAATTAGAAAATCAGGTTAAAAATATTCATAATAATATTAAAGAATCATCTTTTTTTGAACTTAATACAATAGAACTTATAAAGGAAATTTCATCAGGTGTAAATTTTAATACTTTATTAGGAAGTCAATTTTTTTTGAGCTATATTGATTTAACCGAAGAAGAAAATCAAGATGAAAAGCTTTTAAAAATTGATTGGGAAAAATCCTACAGTGATTTTGAACCATCTAATCTTAGTAATGATATATTTTTGGCAGTAAAAAAGAATAATAATGAATTAACTCTTTCTTTTAATTTAAGTAATTTTTATGATAAAGAGCGATTTATTACCTTATTTAAAGATGAATTAGCTTTTATAACAAATAATAATAAAACTAAAAGTGATATTATTTTTAATTACGAAAAATTGAATAAAGAGAATTTTGGCATATTAGATTCTGCTTTGATAGGATATTTACCATCTAATACTATTTTAAATAAATTAGATATTTCTGAAGCTTTTTTAAAACAATCTATATTTAAAAAAGAAAAATCAATCTGGCTTGAAGGAATTAAAAGTAATTTAGGTAATACGGGTTTTATTTCAATACCTTTTTTTGCAGAAGAAATTAATTTAGCTAATAGTAAAATAATTATTGAACATATTTTTTCTGCCATAGAACAAGCCAAAAATCTTGGAGCTAAGTATATTTCTTTAGCTGGAATGTTACCTGCCATTACAGAATATGGTAAATGTCTTTCTGAAATTAAGATTCCGATTATAACAACAGGTCATAGCACAACTGTTTCTGCTGTTATAAAAAATACAGTTGCTATTTTAGATAAATTAAAAATTGATGTAACTTCAAAAACAATAGCTTTTATTGGACTTGGATCAATAGGAACTGCAACAGCATTAACCTTATTAAACTATATTTCTCATCCTAAAAAAATTATTTTATGTGATATTTATGGCTCAGAAAAAAGAATTAAAGAGATAGAGCTTTTTTTGAAAAAAGAACTTTTTTTTAATGGAATAATTGAAGGTAAAATATCTTCTAAAAATATTTCAGATAGTATTTATGAAGCTGATATTATGATTTGTGCAGTAAGTTCTTCTAATATTTTAGATATTAATAAACTTAAACAAAATTGTATTGTTATAGATGATTCTTTTCCACACTGTTTTGATGTTAACAATGCAATAGAAAGAATGGAAATTTCCAAAGATATATTTGTAATAGGAGGAGGTCTTTTAGATATTGGTAATTTTGAAAGAATAATCTATTTACCATTTAAAAATGAGGTATTAAAAGAATATTTAACTAAAAACATTATTTCAAACTGTATTGCTAGTTGCCAACTTGAATCATTACTTATGGTAAAAAATCCACAGCTAAATATTACTACTGGCTTGGTTGAGCCTAATCAAGTTTTAGAATATATTTCTGTTATTAATAGTTTAGAAATAAAACCATCAGTTTTTCATCTTGGTAATTATCTTTTGAAGTAGAAAAAGTTTTTATTTGTAACTCCAATTTTTAGGAATGTTTTAAAAACTTTCCTTATAGAATACGTTTTCTTTAAAATATTTAGTACTAGAAAATTTACTGATGTTAAGATCGGCAAAGTCCATCTTTTTTAATAAGAATCATTCTCTCACGATATAAAAAACCAACTGCCTGTTTAAAACTTTTTTTACTTACTTCAAACGCTTCATGTATTTCCTCTGGTGAGCTTTTATCAGTAAGCGGAAGAAAACCATTATTAAAATCAATTTCATCAAGAATCTTTTTTCCTAAGTCACTTATATGATCATGGTTAAAGCCTACTGGAACTAAACTTAAATCAATTTTATCATCTTCACGAATATTTTTTACATAAGCTTTTACAACTTGTCCAATACTAATTTTTTTGAAGGTTTCATTATGAAAAATTATTCCCCAATGAGTATTATTAATGATTGCTTTCCAACCCATTTCAGTGTCTCTGATAATCAAAGCATTAACTTCTTGTTTTAAACTAAAAGTTTCCTTATTATATTCTTCAATATCTTCACTGAAATAACTTGAGCCTATTATACGCCCATGATTATCTAATAAAATACGAACAAAATAATATTCTCCAAGTTCCATAGGGTTATATTGTTCAGATTCAGGTACAAAAAGGTCTTTGGTTAATCCCCAGTCTAAATACGCCCCAAACCTACTTTTATCAATAACTTCTAAAAATGCAATTTCTCCCATTTGGGCAACAGGAAATTTAACAGTTGCAGTTAAACGTTCTTCTGAATCATGGAAAACAAAAACATCAACATTATCACCAATAGCTAGTTCATAGTCAGGTTTATGACGGTTTGGCATTAATATATCGCCATCTTCACCACCATCAAAAAAATAACCGAAACTACTGTCTTTAATAACAGTCAAAAGATTACTTTGACCTACTTTTACTCGCATCATTTTATTTTTCTCAAAATTTAAATTTAACTAATAATTAGATTAACATCTTTCAATTATTTTTATGAGATTATTTTCTCTATTCTTAACATGGATTAGAAATTTAACAGTTTTATTAATAACAGAAAGTATAAGAATTAAAGAAAAATTTTTGACTTAGAATATATTTTGATGTAAGAAAACAATAAATCTGTTATCAAAAATAGTTGTTCATAAAAACATTAACCAGAGTATTACTTATACTGAAAACCATCATGTAGATGATATTTTAGATAAACTTTATAGGAATTATTTTTAAATATTTATTTAAGATAATGGTATTTTTTGAATCATGCATATGAAAAATTATTTACCTTTTTTTAGTAAAGATAAAGCTTTTCCTGCATTAACTCTACCAGATCCAAAATAATTATCAAATCCAGTATCTCCTAAATCATCAGCAGTTTCTTTAAGTATTTTTGATGCTTCAGCAGGTGATAAACCTTTGCGTTGACTTCTCATTAAACCTACAAGACCAGTAACTAAAGGAGCCGCCATTGAAGTTCCACTCATTTTTCCATATCCATTTGGAGACATATATGTTGGTAATGTAGAAAGAATATTTGTACCAGGTGCTGAAACAGTTATCCAATTACCATAGTTTGAGAAAGAAGATTTTTTATCATTTTCATCAGTAGAACTAATTGCAATCATACCTGCGAATCCAGCTGGATATCTTCTTCTTTCAACATTGTCATTTCCCATTGTTGCAACACACACAACATTTTTACCAAGAGCATATTTAACAGATTCACCAAGTGTTTTGTTTTCTGTATAAGTACCCAAACTCATATTTACAACATCAGCACCATGATCAACAGCCCATATTAAACCCTCAGAAACTGTTTCCATTGAACCAGTACCATTTCCCAAAACTTTAACAGGTAATATTTTACATTTTGGTGCAAGTCCAGAAACTCCTATAGCATTATTTCCAATTGCAGCTGCAATTCCAGCAACGTGTGTACCATGTCTAACATCATCTTTTGGAGGTGTTCCAGGGGCAATTACATTATATCCTTCAAGCATTTTTTCTTTTAAATCTGGATGATCTAAATCAACACCTGTATCTATAATTGCTATAACTGTATCAGAGTTTCCTTGATTAATATTCCAAGCACTAAAAGCATCAACTTTTTTTAATGAATATTGATCATTAATCATTGGGTCGTTAAAATCATCTAAATCAACTTTTGTATCAGCTTCAGCAAATAAAACATCTTTATCATTTTTTAGTGTTTGTAAAAAGTTTTGACTTGTCTTAGTTTCTGGTATTTCAACAACCATTACATTAATTTTAGGAATAACTTTTTTAATTTTTGTTTGATATTTTGTAGAAAAAATATCAAATTTTGATGTACTGTTTTTTAATTTTACTAATACATATTTTTTAGATATACCATTTGAATCAAAATTTTTATTAATTGACGAAGAAATCTCTACATTCTGTTCGTTTGATAATTCATTACTAACAACTGTATTTGATGAACAAGAAAATAATGAGGAAATAATTAAAATACCTAAAGAAAGCTTAAAATTTTTCATAAAATTTGATACCTATAAACTAAGATTTAAGGAATAATATCATTAAATATTAACTTTAGTAAATACATTTGAGAAAAATTTGTAAAAAATGATCAATAAAAAAATAATGACTCATGAGATAATAGATTACATGAATAGAAACATCCATAATTTTATACTTGAAACAACTAATGCTAATTCAATATAGGTACATATTGGCATCTTGATAGTTACTTATTTTATAGAAAAGTATTGAAACTATTTTAAAAAACAAGTTTATAAGATTATTAAATCTTACTGGGTGAACTACACCAATGTCATTAAGTTAAGGAATTAAATTGTTGTAATCTGTTCAATCCTAATGTAG